>CAYTXN010000088.1:0-11069 GCA_964441195.1 uncultured Limnohabitans sp. | reverse complement strand
GCTGAATATGAAATTCAACTTTTGCTTCAGCTGAACAAAATGGATGAGGCAATGTCCCAAATCAATGATGCGCTTGCAAACGATCCAAATAATACAGGCCTTCTTTTGAGATCTGGCTATTTGAAAGAGCAAGCAGGCGATCTTGATGGAGGTTTAGCTGACTATAAAAAATCAGTCGAAGTTGATCCTAATTTCTTTGAAGGAAATTACTACACAGGTGCACTATTACTTGAGCAAGCTACAAAAATGCTGAATACCCTGAATGATCTTTCGGATGCAGAATGGGAAAAGCAATCTCCAATTATCGGTAAGAAAGCAGATGAAAACTACAAGGAGTCTCTTAAATACTTCTCTAAAGCTCTTGAAATCCGACCAGACAATACTGATATCATGATTATTTTATATCAGGTACATTTTAGATTGAAGAACACTGCTGAGGCTGAGGCTTTGGACAAAAAGCTCACTGAGCTTCTTGGAGCTAACTGGCAGGATAATTAATCGCCGCTAAATTTAAAAATTGGTCAATCGAAAGATTGACCTTTTTTTTTGGGAAAAATCACAACCTCCATTTAGACTTTACGAATTTCCTTTCCATTTTTTAGATATTTTTGAAATCTTCATATACATCACAGGCAATAAATGATTAATTGGATACGAGTTGGAATTATTTTGGGGATGTTTCTTCAATGCAGCGATCTCTATTCACAAGAGCCAAAGTTCCAAAAGTCATTTAGCTTTTCTTACGAAACAGGTCCAATGATCAGTAATGGAACTGACTGGGGAAAAGAAGTGAAAGATGCTGTGGATTATAGAGCCCTAGATTTTCAAATTGGTTGGAGAAAAATTTCTAATACGACCTTTAATTACCTCTATTGCTACCCAACCTTGGGATTGGGATTTAACTCTGCCCTTAAAAATTATGAGGAAATTGGAAGGCCGCAGTCGATCTACGGGTTTATGGAGTTTCCTTTTTCAATCAGAGGTCTGGATAAAAAGGTAAACTTTGGCTATTTCACACAGTTAGGAGTTGGGTTTAACCTCAGGCCCTATGATTCACTAGATAATCCTACGAATAGATATATTGGTTCAAGAGTAAATGGATACATTAATCTGGGTTTTTATTCCACGGTTAAGATTTCCGAGAGGACAGACTTTCAAGCCAGTTTTGGACTGAAGCATTTTTCTAATGGTGCAGCAAAAAAACCAAATGCAGGAATTAACTTATTTCCCTTAAATCTTTCAATGAAAATAAAGTTGGGAGATATTATCCCCATACCTACAAGTTCTGTTGAGATTCCAGAGAAAGAGCTGAAATCTTTTTGGAATTTGGCACTCTATACGGGACTAAGGAATTATGAAATAGGTGACCCATCCTATTTCAGGGGCGGTTTAGGAGCTAGTTATGTGATCGAACCGGCGTACAAATATAGATTTGGTATAGGGCTGGATTTATTTTGGGCTCAAGGCATGGGGTTGCGATTCCCTGAGAGATCCTTTTCATTCAGGGACCAAACTTCCCTTGCTGTTGTAGGTTCTTGGGAATGGAGACTAACCGAGCACATCTACATTCCGATTGGATTAGGCGCTTATTTATATCGCAATGAATTGAATCAGGAGATTACATGGTTTTATGAGCGGGTAGGCGCTAGGTATTGCTTTAGCAATAATTTATTTGCAGGAATGCAGATCAAAGCTCATAAGGCGAAAGCTGATTTTTTTGAATTTACAATTGGCTATACTTTTCTTGGAAAAAGGTGATTCTAAGAGCTTGAATTTTTTCCATTGATCATAAAATATTTTTATTTACCTCAGGATTCCAATAGCTTCCCCTGTCAATTCAAACCCATTATGCTCAAACCAAAAGTGATTCAGACGCTTGTAATTTTTTTCTTTGGCTTTTTTGGACAATTCTCTCTTGCTCAGTCCATTCCTTCTTCTCAAATCTATCATCAACTTTTGCAGCTCAAAGAGACGAAAAGAGTTCTTTATTTAGCTGCGCATCCCGATGATGAAAACACACGGCTCATTGCCTATTTGGTAAATGGGGAACATGCTGAAGTAGCTTACCTCAGCCTTACCCGTGGAGATGGGGGGCAAAACCTGATCGGAAAAGAACTGGGTATCGAGTTGGGACAAATTCGAACTCAGGAGTTGATTAAAGCTCGGGAAACTGATGGAGGAAGGCAATTTTTTTCTCGGGCTATGGATTTTGGTTATAGTAAAAACCCAACTGAAACCCTTCAAAACTGGGAAAAACAGAAAGTTCTGGCAGATGTGGTTTGGGCTATCCGAAAATTTCAACCGGATATTATTATCACACGATTCAATACAATCCCCGGAGTGACCCACGGTCAACATACGGCTTCAGCGATTCTGGCGGGTGAAGCTTTTCAGCTTGCTGGAAAATCTGATGCATTTCCCGAGCAATTGGAATGGGTAAAACCTTGGCAACCCAAGCGAATTTTTTTTAATGCCTATAATTTTCGAGGTGATTTTGAGCCTGAGGAAGGAAAGAAATATTATGCTTTTGAAGTAGGAGGATACAATCCGCTGCTTGGGAAAACCTATAATCAAATTTCTGCTGATAGTCGCACCATGCACAAATCACAGGGATTTGGAGCTACGGCAGGAATAGGTTCTTCGAGCGATTTCATTGAATTGGTGGACGGTGAGGAATATAATACCAGTCCTTTTGATGGAGTTAAAGACCGATGGGAATCAATTCCGGGAGGCAAGGAATTCAAATCGCAGGTTGATCAAGTGTTAAACCAATTTGACTTTTTAAAGCCTGAGGAAAATCTTACTGCCCTCTTAAAGCTGAGAAGTTCGCTTCTTGGACTTGACAGTGAGGAGACTTGGGTCAAAGAGAAAGTTTCAAAACTCGATCAGGTGATTTTTAATACTCTTGGATTGGAATATGAATTTAATGTTAGGAAAGAAATAGGATTTCCAGGGGAAAAAATCAATGCTGAATTGGTTTTTAATAACCCTTCAGCTGTTGGAGTGAATTCAATTAGTTTTAAAGTTACCGAAAATGATTTTACGGGAAATCCAGAAGAATTGAAGGATAATGAGACTCACGTCTTGCCGGTTTCCTTTACAATTCCAAAAAAGGCTCCTTATTCACAGCCCTATTGGTTGGTCCATCCAATTGATGGAGCGTTGTATGATGTGAAAGATCAAAATCTGATCGGGTTGCCATTTAATGATGAGACAACCTCAGGAAATTTGTTCTTTGAAATAGGAGATCAGAAGTTTAGTAAATCGGTTCCTTTGAAATACAAGTATAATGATCAGGTGGAAGGAGAAGTCAAGCAGCCATTTGTCATTGTACCGGAAGTAGATCTTCTTGTTTCAAAAGAAAATGTGTTTCTAGTATCAGGGGCTGATCCGACAATTACAGTGACTGTGAATTTCAGAGATCAATACCTGGAAGGAGAACTTGATTTTGAAGGATTGGAAAGTAGCCAATTTCGCATCCTAAGTGTTGAAGATTTAGCCCTTCAGAAGCGTAGAGTTTATCATGTTGCTTTTTTACCCAATGGGTCAGGAAAGAAAACCGTGACTGCTCGATTTACAACCCCTGACGGAAAAAGCTATGATCAACTGACCAAGAAAATTTCTTATCGACATATTCCCAATCTAACTTATTTGAGTTCAGCCTCATTCAACTTGATTCAGGCGGACTGGAAGCTTTCCGGTGATAAAATCGGGTACATCCCTGGTGCAGGCGATGACGTGCCAGGTGTGCTCTCTTCTTTGGGATACAAAGTCACCCTGATTGGAGATGAAGATTATTCAGTGGATTATTTGAGCCAATTTAAGGCAATAGTGGTTGGCATTCGGGCATACAATACAAATGAAACCCTAGCTGCTAACCAGCAAATCCTAATGGGCTATGTGAGGTCAGGCGGAAATTTGATCGTCCAATACAACACCAGTTCTCCGCTATTGATCAGTCAGCTTGGACCATTTCCATTTACAATTAGCAGGGATAGGGTTGCAGTGCAGGGATCACCTGTGACAGCAGATTGGTCCAGTCCAATTCTTACCACCCCAAATCAAGTCAATGAAGCGGATTTTAAGGACTGGGTTCAGGAAAGAGGACTTTACTTTGCATCAGCTATCGATCCGGCATATCAAACGCCATTTTCAATGCAAGACCCTGATGAACCGGCAAGTAATGGTTCGCTGATTGTAGCCAAATATGGAAATGGGACTTTCACCTACACCGGAATTTCATTTTTCCGACAACTACCAGCTGGAGTACCGGGCGCAATCAAATTATTTATTAATCTAATTGAGCAATAAGATGAAGGAAAAGCCGATTCGTTGGAATAGAATTTACCTTGGGCTGATGGCAAGCTTGGTGCTAATGATCGCATTGTTTTATTGGCTAACCATAGCATACGCATGAGTACGCTTGATTGGATAGTCCTGTTTGTTACTTTATTCTCGATCGCAAGTTATGGAGTATATAAAACAAGGGGGAAAAAGGACCTAAACTCTTATCTGAGAGGAAAAAATTCCAATTGGTGGGCCATCGGGTTGTCTATAATGGCTACCCAGGCTTCTGCTATTACTTTTTTGAGTACTCCGGGGCAAGCCTATGAGGATGGGATGCGCTTTATCCAATTCTATTTTGGATTGCCTTTGGCGATGATTATTATATCAGTGAGCTTTATCCCGATCTATTACAAGCTGAAAGTCTACACCGCATACGAGTATCTTGAGAATAGATTTGATCTCAAAACAAGGACCTTAACCGCACTCCTGTTTATCATTCAGCGAGGATTGGCAGCTGGAATTACCATTTATGCTCCAGCCATTATTTTGTCAACTTTATTGGGTTGGAATTTGACTTTCACAAATATTTTTATCGGATGTTTGGTGATCCTTTACACTGTTTCAGGAGGGACAGAAGCTGTCTCCATCACCCAAAAACAACAAATGGCTGTCATGATGGGAGGGATGGTGCTCGCGGGAATTATAGTCATTCAAATGCTTCCCATTTCCTTTCAAGAGGCACTTCATGTTGCTGGAAAAATGGACAAACTCAATGTGGTGAGTTTTGAATTTGACTTTGCAGATCGATACAATGTCTGGTCAGGGATGACAGCTGCAGTTTTTCTCTTTCTAAGTTATTTCGGGTCCGACCAAAGCCAAGTTCAGCGATATCTAGGAGGTCAGACACTGACTCAAAGTCGAATGGGTTTGATTATGAACGGCTTTCTGAAAATCCCAATGCAGTTTGTAATTCTGTTTATTGGTGTCATGGTATTTGTTTTTTATCAGTTCATCCAGCCACCGGTAATATTCAATACCGTTCAGACCGATAAGCTAAAGGAAAGTGAGTTAGCGCCTCAATTTCAAGAACTAGAAGAAAAATATTATGCCAATTTTGAGTCCGGAAAGTTGGCTTATCAAGATATGCTTGGGGCAATAGAAGCTGAAGAAACTGATCGGGTCGATTTGATTCAAGGACAAATTCGAGATATAAAAACCGAGCAAAATGAGATTCGAGATGAAGTGAAAGCTTTAATTGTAGAAAATGATCCAGCAGCAGAGACTCGGGATACGGATTATGTATTCATGCGGTTTGTGATGGATTATTTACCCAAAGGAATCGTGGGTTTGCTCTTTGCGGTGATCTTTTCTGCAGCCATGTCATCCTCTTCTTCAGAATTGAATGCACTCGGTTCGACGAGCACCATTGATTTGTACAAACGCTCCATCAAGAAGAATGCAAGCGATGAGCATTATGTGATATCGTCCAAAGCTTTTACAGCATTTTGGGGACTAGGGGCAATTCTTTTTGCAACCTATGCATCTCTTTTCGAAAACTTAATCCAAGCTGTTAATCTTTTGGGATCGCTCTTTTATGGAACGATCCTGGGGATTTTCATCGTGGGATTTTTTATGAAATGGGTGAAAGGAAGGGCAGTCTTTAGTGCAGCTTTGCTTTCCCAGGCATTAATTCTTCTTGTTCATTTCAGAAATGGAACTGGTATCCTGGGCTTTCAATGGGACATCGGATTTCTTTGGTATAATGCAATTGGTTGTATTGCAGTGATGCTTTTTGCATCGATTTTACAGCCAATAATTGGGAAAAAGGTTTAAATAAGACAAAAAAAACCTCAGGAATCCAATCCTGAGGTTTCCTTATTTTTTATTTAAATTTTACCTGATAGACTTGATCAGTCTTTCATTGAGGGCAACATAATCTGGATTATTCTCTTTTTCAGCCATGGCCTTTGATTTGGTTGCAGAATCAAGGGCTTCAGTTTTCATTCCCAAAGCAACCTCTATTTTTGCTCTCAGGTGAACCGTCCAATATTTTGGATCGCTATCAGTTGAGGCTTTGACCCAAGCATAAGCCTGATTGAGATCTTTAGAATTGGAAAAATAGTAGCTAGCCGCTTGAAAGAGAAGTCCAGGATCAGTAGTCTCTGTGTCAATCACCAGCTTCTTAATATCAGCCATTACAATTGGATCAACCTCAGTTTGAATTTTGAAGTCAACTCGGGTAGTTTCCCACTTCATTGAGACCACCGCGCTATTGTCAGTGAAGTTGTTGAACGCAATCTCAAAGGTTTCATACTTTTTGCTGGTTTTTGAGGCTTCTACCTCGAATCTTGCCTGGTCTTCAGCAGGATTATAACCTATAGAGCCCCAAAGCTGTGTGTTTTTACTGAGAATGATGGTCCAGTCATTTTTGCCGGGGATCGCATACAGGGCGTAAGATCCAGCTGGTACACTCTGACCCCCAACAGTCACGTCTGTTGAGAATGTCAAGACTGTGGCGGCATTGGCTCCAGTTCTCCATACTTGGCCGTAAGGAACCAGTTCTCCAAAGATTTTTCGGCCCTTGGTGCTTGGTCGGCTATAATCAACCGTGACATCTGTCAATCCTACTTTTTGGATGATTTTGGCGCTCGGACTTGCCTGAGGCATTTGGATTTGCTGAGCAAAACCGACGAAACTGGCCAATAAAAAGGTCAGAAAGGCTAAAGTAAATTTGTTGGTCATTTTAATGATTGGTTATGTTTTGACGTATAATTTAAGAATGGATTTTTAGGTTCAAATTTCACTGCAATTTTATTGTTTCTCTTTTCTTTTATCAAATCATCCTCGCTTTTTTGATTAGCGGACTTTGACGCAGTTTTGAACTTGGTATTTTTACTAATGAAACCCAAAAACACCATGCACGAATGAGTTTAGCAATTATCAGCCCAGGACGTAATTCGCAAGTTTGGATTGACGCCCTTACTTTTTATCAACCTGATATAGATATTCAGGTTTACCCAAATATCGACAGGCCAGCTGATGTTGTGATGGCCTTACTTTGGCAGCACCCTCCAGGATATCTCAGCACTTTTCCAAATTTGAAATTAATCAGCTCACTAGGTGCTGGTGTGGATCATATCCTGAGTGATTCCGCTGTACCAGAATCTATGCCAATCGTACGAATCGTTGATGAAAAGCTGACTTGGTCTATGACCAATTATGTGATCATGGGTGTACTGAATTTTCACCGTCAAATCGAACGATATCAAGGTGACCAGAAACGTAAAGTTTGGGACATGTCCAATCCTGAAATTCCTGTCAAAGTCGGAGTGATGGGAGTCGGTGCTCTTGGGGGGGATGTGTTGGATAAGTTGAGCTATATGGGATTTTCGGTTTTTGGCTTTGGTTTTACAGAGAAAGACGATTTCCCACATCCTTATTTTTCCAAACATCAACTTCAGGAGTTCCTAAATGAAATCAATGTGTTGGTTTGTCTTTTACCTTTGACCCCTGAAACAGAAAGTATTCTCAATCTGGAATTTTTCAAAAAATGCAAATCAGGTACATTTCTAATCAATGTAGCCAGAGGGAAACACTTAGTAGAGGAAGATTTGATTCCAGCACTAGAAAATGGATTCCTTTCGGGTGCACTTCTCGATGTATATCGAACTGAACCGCTACCAAATGATCATCCTTTTTGGGAAGAAAATAGAATTCAGATCACTCCACATATTGCCAGTGTGACCAATCCAAAAGCTGCTAGTCCACAGATAATTGAAAATTTCAGAAGATTAAAGGCAAACCAGCCGCTTTTGAATCTCGTAAACCGTCAAAAAGGTTACTGATTTTTAGAAAATGGAAAAGACTTTCAAAATCCTCTGTCCAACTGACTTTTCAGAATGCTCTCTAAATGCAATTGAATATGCCGCCCGTTTGGGTGAAAAATTCAACGCTGTTTTGATTCTTTTTCATGTCCTAAATCGAGAAGATTATTTAAAACTCTCCCCAATGGATACGAATGGAAAATATCAAGAGCAATTTGTTCAGGAAAAATTAAAGAACCTTCAGCGCGCTGTAATGGATGAAAGTCTATTGAATGGTTTGAATGGATGTGAGATTGCTATCAGGGAAGGTAAAATCGTGAATGGGGCACTTGAATATGCTCAAGAAATCAACGCAGATCTGATTGTAGCTGGCACCGAGGGAATGAATGAGCTGCGAACCAATATCATAGGCAGTAGGGCTAGCCGGATGGTGGAGCAATCAGACCGGGATATCATCATCGTTCCCAGAAAGGTTTTTTTTAAGCGCCCCCGGAAGTTTGTTTTTGCATCGGATTATCTCGAGGAGGACAAATTAGCGATTCAGAAGGTCGTGGAAATGGCCAAATTCTTTGACTCCGAAATTGATTTGGTTCATGTGTCTTCAAGTCAGAAAGCAATCGATAAAACGCTCCATCTGGTGATGGTTGAGGAAATTAAGCCATTCGTTCGCTACGAAAAGATTAACTATGTGCTGAAGGCATATCGAGATGATCTAGCTTTAGGTTTGGAAAATTACCTCCAAATGGCCAAAGGCGATATGTTGGTAACCTTAAGCAAAAAGAAAAGCTTCTTTGATCAAATTTTCTCAAAAAATCTATCCAGGAAAATGTCCTATTTCCTGAACAAACCACTTTGGGTAATTAAGTCTTTTTAGGAGTTTTCCCGGAAAAATACCCTTTCAAAAAACTTAGAAATTCTCGTCTTGTTTCAGAATTGCCAAAAATCCCTTTCATTGTTTTAAGGAAAAGTCTTGAATCGACTTTTTTAGGAGGATTTGAATTACTGAAGTCCGGCATTTCGAAAGTTGGTTTCTCAGTTTCGCTTTTTCCGATCGGAGGCATTGAGTTATCCGATTGAGGTTTATATCCAATCAGGTCGTCAGCTTTTTCAAAACTTCGCTTGGATCTGGCGATATTGCCCATTTTCTCTTCGACAATCCCTTTATTATTGTATGCGACGGCATCTTCTGGATCCAGTTCGATGGCTTTTTCGTAATCCTCGATTGCCCCCAAAAAATCACCAAGCCGATCCTTCAAAAATGCACGACTGCTGTATCGATATGGGTTTTTTGGATCCAAATTGATCGCTCGATCAAGTTCACTAAGTGCTTCATCATTTTTACCCATCAGGTGCAATACCACACCTCTGTCACTGATGTAGTCCGTATTGTAAGGTTCCTGCGAAACAAGCAAATCAAAATCTTCCAATGCTGCTTCACCTTTTCCCATTCGGATCAAAACCCTGCCCCGATACAAATGAAGCTCCGCCTGCCCGTGGTCATTTGCGATTAGCTCATTAAAACTTAGCAACGCCTCTTCAAATTTACCTTCTTTGTATAGTACCAATCCCTTTTCGAAGCTCATTTTTCTTTTTTTTACTTTTTCTATAAGAAATACAAAATTAGGCCTAGAATAGTTTGCCAAAGATTATTTCTTCTGTTTTTACGCCCTTTTCCTTTCGACTGTTATCTTTAAAGCTGATAGTTTTTATAATCCATGGCCCATTCTCCTGACACAGTTCTTAAAGACCTGAAAGCGAAAAAGTTTGCACCAATTTACTTTTTGGATGGCGACGAACCCTACTTTATTGATCTGATCACAGACTACATAGAGAAACATGCAATTGCCGAACACGAGAAAGGATTTAACCAACTGATCATGTATGGGAAGGATTCTCCGCTCAATGTAATCCTAAGCAATGCCCGCAAATTTCCGATGATGGCCGATCGCCAAGTGGTAATCGTGAAAGAAGCCCAAAGTATTCCCGACCTAGGCAAAGAAGATGCTCAAAAACTTTTCTTAAGCTACATCAATAACCCCTTGCCGAGTACCATTCTTGTATTTGCTCATAAGCATAAGAAGCTGGACGGGAGAGGTTCTTTGAAAAAAGAGCTGGATAAAAAGACGGTTTTTGTGAATTCTGAGAAAGTCAAAGACTGGAAGCTGACCGAATGGGTGGAAAGTTATTTTAAAGAGTTGGGACATCAGATTGACATCAAAGCCGCTCAACTCTTGGCCGATTCAATTGGAAATAATTTGGATGTAATTTCCAATGAAGTCGGAAAAATGTTGATCAACTTTTCCGAACCGACCAAGTTTACTACAGAGCATATTTCCAAATACATCGGAATCAATAAGGAGTACAACAACTTTGAATTGACCAAAGCCTTAGGTTATAAAGATGCAATTAAGGCCAATCAGATCATTCATTATTTTATCCAAAACCCAAAAGCCCATCCGGTTATTCCTATTTTTTCATTGCTGTACAATTACTTCAGTAAAATCGCCTTAATCCACCGCGCAGGTGCAATGCCTGAAAATCAATTGGCAGGGGTGATTGGTGTCCATCCATACGGTGTCAAGGAATACTTAGCTGTTTCCAAGAACTACAAATTAGGCAAGGTAATTGAGGTGTTCGCATACATCAAAGAGGCAGATCTTCGTTTCAAAGGAGTGGACTCCGGAAGCATGGATGAGGGTGAAATCCTCCGAGAACTGGTGTACAAGATTTTACACTGATTACCCTAAAGCCAAACTATGAAATCGAGCATTGGAATACCGTCAAATAGAAGTTTTATCATTAACAATGCGAGATTCCATGTGACCCTTAAAAACCAACTCTAACCACATGAAACACTACCTGGTGCTGTTTGCAGGACTGGCGATAAGTATGGATGCTTTTTCCCAATCCACACTTTATCAGACCGGATCTCAGCAAGCCTTGGATTACAATTTGGAG
>CAYTXN010000087.1:3469-11109 GCA_964441195.1 uncultured Limnohabitans sp. | reverse complement strand
ACCAAGACCATCGTCGAGGCGGCAAACTCCATCATCGATAAGAACAAAGCCCAACTCAAAAAGCTCGTTTGGACCTCCAACCCAGATGGCGATTTGATCGAACTCATCAAAGCAACTTCCGACGGTGAAGAGGGCAGGATCGTCGCCAACACGATTTTTGAAGAGAAAAACAATAAAAAACTCAACAACAGCGACTTCGCTATTCTCTATCGAACCAACTCGCAGTCGAGATCAATGGAAGAAGCGCTTCGCAAAATGAATCTGACCTACAAAATCGTGGGTGGACTTTCATTTTATCAGCGAAAGGAAATCAAGGATCTGATGGCCTACATGCGTTTCACCGTGAATCCTGTGGATGAGGAAGCTTTCAAGCGGGTGATTAATTATCCTAAGCGTGGAATCGGCGATACTTCGGTAGAGAAGATTTTGGTTGCGGCTTATGATCATGACATTCCTTTATGGGATGTAGTCAAAAATGCCCACAGTTTCCTTACTGGAAAAGCCGGAAGTTCGGTGGATGATTTTGCCACAATGATCAAAGCTTTTCAGATCGAAGTGGAGCGAAAAGACGCTTTCGAAGCAGCCAGCAGCATTGCCAAGCAAAGCGGTCTGTTGCGCGAGCTCTACGAAGACAAAACCATCGAAGGGCTCAACCGCTACGAAAATGTCCAGGAATTGCTCAATGCAATCAAGGAATATGTGGACAATCCAGAGAATGAGGATAAAAGCCTGGGTTCATTTCTACAGGAAATTGCCCTGCTGACAGACAACGATCAGGACAAAGACAAAACTGATGCAATCACCTTGATGACGATTCACTCCAGCAAAGGATTGGAATTTAGACAGGTTTTTGTAGTGGGCATGGAAGAGGATCTTTTTCCATCCCAAATGATGATGCAAAGTCGGGAAGACCTGGAAGAAGAACGGCGTCTTTTCTATGTCGCGACGACTCGGGCTATGGAAAAATTATACTTGACCTATGCCCTGTCACGTTATCGTTTTGGGCGATTGCTCAACTGCGAACCGAGCAGATTTCTCGAAGAAGTAGATCCACGAATGATCAAAGTGAACAAGCGAATGTCTTCTAGAGATATGCCTGGAGCACTACGGAAAGAAGGTCTGCCTGGCACCGGAGGTTTTATCGGAATTAAAAAACAACCAGAATCCCGAGCGCCATCTCAACTGAAAATCCACACGCCATCGCCGGATTTCAAGCCTTCCAACACCAACAGTCTCAAGGCGGAGCAATTGGTGGAGCATCCGAAATTCGGTTTTGGAAAAGTGCAAAAAATTGAAACAGAAGGCCTTAATAAAAAGGCGACCATTCAATTTGAGCATTTTGGGGAGAAAACTTTATTGCTTAGCTTTGCCAAGCTCAGAATTATAGACTAATCACTTGCCTCCCTGTCTTTTGGTGATTTTTTGTTACCTTTTGTATGGCGAAAAATGGGAAGCAATATGGAGCATACCGAACCTGAAAAACATCGACTTATTTTGAAAGAATACGGCAAAAATATTCAACGCCTGGTAGATCATGTCACCGCGATTGAAGACCGTGAAAAGCGCACCCAAAGTGCCTACACCGTCATTGAAATCATCAAACAGCTCAACCCGACCTGGAAGCAGGAAAATGATCAGAAGCTTTGGGATGACATCTACATCATGTCTGACTTCAAACTCGACATCGATGGTCCTTTCCCAATGCCTGAGAAAGAATTACTTGGGAAAAAGCCTCAACCAATCGGATACCCAAAAGGTGAAGTGAAGTTTAAACACTATGGCAGAAACATTGAAAAACTCATCGAGCAGGCCATCGAGATTGAAAATGACGAAGACCAGGAGTCTGCGATCATTTACATCGGGCAATTGATGCGTTCATTCCACTCGACTTGGAACAGAGAAAACTTTGACGATGGAATTATCTTGGATGACATCAAAACACTATCAAAGGGCAAACTTCACATTGATCTGGAAAAAGTAAGGGAAAACGCACTTTTTGAATCCAACACCCGAAGAGATTTCAAAATCCAACACATCGAAGCCGAACCTCAGAAGAAGAAGTTTAACCACCCTAAAAAAGCCAGAAATAACGGCCACAACAACAAAAAGCGTAGAAATTAATGGCATCATTCCGAGTAACTGGTGGCACCCAATTGAAAGGTGAAATCACCCCCCAGGGAGCAAAAAACGAAGCACTTCAGATTCTTTGCGCAGTCCTTTTAACTCCTGAAAAAGTCATAATCAATAAAATCCCAAACATTCGCGATGCCAACAAGCTCATTGAGTTATTAGCGGATATGGGTGTAAAAGTTGAAAAACTCGGACCGGAATCTTATTCTTTCCAAGCAGACGATGTTAATCTGGATTATTTGGAGACAGAAGATTTTCTTGCAAAAGCTTCCGCGCTTCGTGGTTCTGTGATGATTCTTGGCCCACTCTTGGGGAGATTTGGAAGAGGTAAACTTTCCAAACCAGGTGGAGATAAAATCGGTCGCCGAAGAATGGATACCCACTTTTTTGGATTTCAAAAGCTTGGTGCAGAATTCCATTACGACGCTAAAAATGAGATTTTCCACATTGATGGGAAAAATCTAAAAGGCACTTACATGCTTCTCGATGAAGCTTCCGTGACCGGTACTGCCAATATCGTAATGGCAGCAGCTTTAGCCGAAGGTAAAACCACAATCTACAATGCAGCTTGCGAACCATATCTGCAGCAGCTTTGCGATATGCTCAATCGGATGGGGGCAAAGATCACTGGGGTAGGATCAAATTTGCTGACTATTGAAGGAGTAAAAGAACTTGGGGGAACGGATCATACGATGCTCCCAGACATGATTGAGATTGGTTCATT
This sequence comes from uncultured Limnohabitans sp., assembly GCA_964441195.1. Taxonomy (GTDB): domain Bacteria; phylum Bacteroidota; class Bacteroidia; order Cytophagales; family Cyclobacteriaceae; genus Algoriphagus. The sequence continues at coordinate 8,255 of CAYTXN010000087.1, read as the reverse complement.
CATAGGCATGGCGGCCATGACTCAGTCCGAACTCACGATCAAAGATTGCCAAATTCACCGCTTGGGAATCATTCCTGAGACCTTTAAGCGCATGGGAATCCATTTGGAGTTTAGAGGTGATGACATTTTCATTCCTGCGCAAAAGCATTACGAGATTGAGACCTTCATAGACGGTTCGATCTTGACAGTGGCAGATCAAATTTGGCCGGGATTCACTCCGGATTTGCTTTCAATCATTCTAGTGACGGCTACTCAGGCTAAAGGGACCGTTTTAGTTCACCAAAAAATGTTTGAATCACGCTTGTTCTTCGTGGATAAATTGATCGATATGGGAGCTCAAATCATACTTTGTGATCCTCATCGAGCGACGGTGATTGGATTGGATAGAAAATATCCACTTCGCGGAATCCGAATGACATCACCTGACATTAGAGCAGGAGTTGCTTTGTTGATAGCAGCAATGTCGGCAAATGGCGTTTCCGTCATTGACAATATCGAGCAGATTGATCGAGGCTATCAAAATATCGATGCTCGGCTCAATGCGCTAGGCGCAAAAATTGAACGTATACCATAGTCTAATAAAATATTAAAGTCCTGACACCCTTTTTTATCCAACCCTTTTTTAGCATTGCGCCAAGAAATAACCGTAAAGCGAACTCTCCCAGTCAATCTTGATCCGAAGGACATTAAGCTCTTCGATTCTTCACTGACGGTCACTTTTGAGCGGCTTTTTCCAGTTTATTTGAAAAATGTATGGATTATCCAGGATACTGTATTTTCTCCAGGAGAGTTGAAATTTTACACTTCACATTCTCACATTGCCGATTTAGGTCCACTACAATTCGCAAAAAGGGCCGTGCTGTGCAGTACAAAAGCATGGCGAAAAATCCCAAAGGGCATTTGGGTTACCGATGAATGGAGTGCTAATTTTTTTCACTGGATGACAGATTGTCTGCCAAGAATTTGGGAAGGGATCGAGCGAGATCCCACTTTTCCTATTATCCTTCCAGATGCATATCGAAGTCTTGAATACGTCACCCAATCTTTGAACTTGCTGAAAATCAAAGTTGAATTTTTTAAGTCACGGGAAAATCTTCGGGTAGATACCTTAATCCTCACAGCAAGGACAGCTACATTTCCCAATTTCAATCCTCCCCTTACTCAAAAAACAAGAGAAAAGTTTGCGGTTTCTACGGCTAAAACCCCTTGGAAAAAGGTCTATGTCAGCCGTAAACTTGCAACCAAACGAAAAGCTCATAACGAATTGGAGGTGGAGTTAATGCTTCGCAAAAAAGGCTTTGATATCGTATATGCTGAACAGCTATCAATTAAAGAACAGGCAAAACTAATGGGCAACACGATGCTTTTGGTTTGCTTGCACGGAGCTGCGCTTACTAATATGCTTTTCCTAAAAGAAAATATGCGAGTCTTGGAACTGAGAAACATCGGGGACACCAGGACCAATTGCTATTTCAATCTTGCCTCAGCGCTAGACCTTCGATATTACTATACCTTGAATAAAGGCGATCATCGAGATACCATCATGACTGATTTCACGGTCGATTTAATTGCACTTGAAACTGTCATCGACCAAATCGAAAAAGAATAGTATATAAACCTTCTCTATCAGACAAAGAAGTTCTTTTCCCATTAATCCTTCCCAATTTGCCCTTTTCTCCATTTTTTTGGTAACTTCTTGGCAAAATTGCACAACCCTTTTAACCTATGACCAAGAAAAAACTCCGTAGCCAAGAATGGTACGGCCGTACCGGCAAAGACGGTTTTATTTATAGATCCTGGATGAAAAATCAAGGACTTCCTCATCATCTTTTTGAAGGTGAAAAACCCGTCATCGGGATTTGCAACACCTGGTCCGAACTCACTCCTTGCAATGCACACTTTCGAGATTTAGCTGAAGCGCTCAAGCGTGGAATTTGGGAGGCGGGTGGCTTCCCATTAGAATTCCCTGTAATGTCTCTCGGGGAGTGTTCTATCAAACCAACTGCGATGCTTTTCCGAAATTTGGCATCCATGGATGTGGAAGAAAGTATTCGGGCCAACCCTATGGATGGCGTGGTATTGATGTGCGGATGTGATAAAACTACCCCATCACTTGTTATGGGGGCTGCTTCGGTAGATATTCCGGCAATAGTACTTTCTGGCGGACCCATGTTAGTTGGGAGGTTTAAGGGAAAGAAAATAGGCACCTCAGACATTTGGAGATTTGCCGAAGAATACAAACTTGGCAAGCTTTCCCAAGAAGAATTTATAGAAGCTGAAGCTGCCATGTCTCGTTCTGTAGGCCATTGCGCACCAATGGGCACAGCATCTACAATGGCTGCAATGGTGGAAGCTTTAGGCCTATCGCTTCCCGACAACGCCACAATCCCGGCGGCGGATTCCCGTAGGAAAGTCATGGCGCACATGACTGGAATGCGCATCGTCGAAATGGTGAAAGAAGACCTAAAAATGAGTCAGATCCTGACTAGGAAAGCATTTGAAAATGCAATTATGGTCAATGCGGCAGTGGGTGGATCTACCAACTTTATTCTTCACCTTACTGCGATTGCAAAGCGAATCGGAGTGGAAGTTGACCTAACAGATTTTGATTTTTTCTCTGCAAAAATTCCTTTGATAGCCAATGTGCAGCCATCCGGTGAGCATTGGATAGAGGATTTGTTCTATGCAGGAGGGCTTCCAGCCGTGATGCGGGAAATCCAAAAACATCTTCACACTGATGCGCTCACGGTCAATGGAAAAACAATCGGCGAGAATATTTCAAAAGCTGAATGTTGGGATAGAAATTTAATCGGCACGCTAGATAACCCAATTAAGCCGGATTCAGGAATCGCAGTTCTCAAAGGAAATCTTTGTCCAAATGGTGCCGTACTGAAACCTTCAGCCGCTACCCCTAGCCTTTTGACTCATACCGGGAGAGCAGTGGTATTTGAAAATATCGATGATTACAAAGCCAAGGTGGACGACCCCAATCTAGATATTGATGAATCTTGTGTAATGGTCATGAAAAATGTCGGCCCAAAAGGATATCCAGGAATGCCAGAAGTCGGTAATATGGGTTTACCCAAAAAGTTGCTGGAAAAAGGAGTCAAAGACATGATTCGAATCTCGGACGGAAGAATGAGCGGTACTGGATATGGAACAGTTGTACTTCACGTGTCGCCGGAATCAGCAATTGGTGGCCCTCTTGCTTTTGTGCAAAATGGAGATATGATAGCCCTAGATGTACCAAATAGAACTCTGAATCTTATGATTTCCGAGGAAGAATTTGAGAAACGAAGGATGGGTTTTGTACCCACTAAACTCCCTTATGAGCGGGGTTATGTCAATCTCTTTTTGGATAAAGTAAATCAAGCTCACGAAGGGGTTGATTTTGATTTTCTACAGGGAAGTTCGGGTTCTGAAGTGAAAAGAGATTCACATTAATTTATATTACGGGCCTGTCGGATTTAATAAACCTGGCAGGCCTCTATTCTAGCATACTATGAAATCCCAAAAAGTAGCCATCATAACAGGTGCAGGACAAGGAATCGGGCTGGAAATTGCCAGGAAACTGTTGGATACCGGTTCGAATATTATCCTCAATGACCTGGAGGTAAGGCTGACCGAAGAAGCTGTGGCTTCACTTTCTCAATCAGGAAAAGGGATGGTTTTGGGATGTTCGGGAGATTCTTCTTCAGAGGAAGTGATCTCGGAATTGTTCGAATTAGCCATGCACCATTTTGGGCACATCGATCAAGTGGTTGCCAACGCTGGCATCACATTATTTGGTAATTTTCTAGACTATTCTCGCGCGGATTTTATAGAAGTCACACGCGTCAACCAGGCAGGAACATTTTTCCTGACTCAAGCAGCTGCTCGGATTATGAAAAATCAGGAGAGTGGTGGATCAATCTTATTGACCTCATCAGTCACAGCCCACCAAAGCCATGAAAACCTCGCCGCCTACGCGATGAGCAAAGCTGCCATCGAGATGTTAGCTAAAAATCTGGTATTAGAACTCGCACCATTTAGCATAAGAATTAATACGATCGCTCCCGGTGCTACTCTCACTCAGCGGACAATTTCCGATCCGGAATACGTCAATACTTGGTCAAAACTCACCCCACTTGGCCGGCCAGCCTTCACCACCGACATTGCCGAAGCTGCTGCATTTTTATTATCAGATGCAGCAAGACATATCACTGGGCAAACACTAATCGTGGACGGAGGCTGGACAGCAATAAGCCCATCACCCTATGCCTGAAAATCATCTTATTGCCAAAGACCTTCAACTAGTATTGAAATCACCCCCACCCTGGGAGCTCAGTGGAGAAGGCATTATTTTGATCTTCCGATTCAAGAAAGACTGGGTGGAAAACTCCGCCTTTCTTCCAAAACACCTTAAAGGAAAATTCAAAGGAGGTTTGGGCTACGTCATGCTTGTCAACTATACCACCTCACCCGTAGGACCTTATCATGAACTTCTGATCATTCCTGGAAAATTTAGGAAAACAAAAAAACAGTCAATCACGAAAATCTATGTAGACTCCAAAGCCAGTGCTCAAAACGGTCGGAATAATTGGGGAATCCTTAAAGAAACTCTTCCTTTTTCATGGAAAAAGGAAAATGGTAAAGACCTCGTAGAAATCAAATCAGGCGATAACGTAGTTTTTTCTACCGAAATCACCTCGGGTGGAATTTCTTTTCCTATGACTACATCTGTTTTGCCTTTCAGCCTTTGTCAAACTTGGAACAAAGTAAAATACTACACCAAACCGAGTGGAAC
>CAYTXN010000087.1:0-3369 GCA_964441195.1 uncultured Limnohabitans sp. | reverse complement strand
TATAGGCCATTCGAGACTCCCTATTGAATTTAAAAATCAAATAATAATCATATGAAAAACTATCTATTCTTACTCTCATTCCTTTGGATGATCAGCTCTTGCGAGCAAAAATCCCAAATGCCAGATACGCTTCCTTTTAAGGTGGCAAAAGCGTACGGCATCGAAAATTTTGATAAAGTCAATTCCATCGCCTACACCTGGAATGTACAGCGTGACTCGGTCAATGTGCTTTCCAGAGACTGGAAATGGAATATCAAAGACCGAACGGTCTACTATTCCGGCCCTGATACTACTTATACTTATAGCCTTGACGCAGATTCATTGCCCAAAGCAGATGGAGGATTTATTAATGATAAATATTGGTTGATGTTTCCATTCCAACTGGCTTGGGATACGGGATACACGTTTGAATCATTTGAAAATGTTCCTGCACCAATCTCGGGAAAGAACTCAACCAAATTGACGATTCTTTATAATTCTGGAGAACCAACATCCCCAGGAATGGGCTATACTCCTGGCGACGCGTATGACCTTTATTTAAATGAGGATTTACTGATTACTGAATGGGTTTTTCGAAGAGGAAACGGCGTAGATGGACGTCCTGTAACTTGGGATAATGTCCAGGACTTTGGCCCAATCAAGTTTGCAACCGATCACTCTAATGATTCTGGACAACGATTTATTTGGTTTTCAAATATTGAGGTCAACTAATCAAAGTCAGAAATTTCAATTCAACTTCCTTTGGCCGTTAGCGATTTCACTAACGGCATTTTTTATATCTTGAGAAAAAGAAATTACCCATGAAACGATCACCTAACCGCCGTGAATTTTTACTAAAATCAGGCATAATAATAGGTTCTGGAATCTTAGCAAATCCATTGACCGGATTTCCCTATTCTGTAAAAAAATCTTGGACGGTTGGCGAAATCATGGACACTTTCATTTCCCAAGTTCCAAATGCACCTTTTGCTCAGACCGTTGATACCATCAAAATCGGATCAAGAGACACCGTAGTTACAGGAGTGGTGACGACGATGTTTACCACCATGGAGATCATCAAAAAAGCAATTGAACTAAAAGCAAATCTGATCATTCCTCATGAACCCACTTTTTTTTCTGGTCAAGATGAAACCGACTATTTACAAAATGATCCGGTTTTCAGAGCAAAGTATGACTTAATGGCCGAGCATAACATTACTCTTTGGAGAAATCATGACTATGTCCACCGAATGAATGATGATGGCGTGCGAATCGGCGTAGTGGGAGATTTGGGTTGGAATGAATATTACCAGCCAAAAAGCCCTATTTTGAATATCCCTCGAACAAGTCTAAGGGATTTGATCCACCACATCAAAGGAAAACTTGGCGTACCTGCGATGCGCTATGTTGGCGATCTGGATCAAACCTGCAGCAAAGTGCTTTTACTTCCAGGAGCTGTCGGAGGACGAAGGCAAATTGAATCCATCATGAAAGAAAAACCAGATGTCTTAGTCTGTGGTGAATCCAACGAATGGGAAACTCCTGAATATGTCCGAGCAGCTAATGAAATTGGAATAAAGCTATCAATGATAGAAATCGGCCACTCGGCCAGCGAGGAGGGCGGATCAGAATTTGTGAAAAATTGGTTGAATATCAATATGCCAGGTCTCAAGGTATACCATATTCCTTCAGGAAATTCTTTGCAGGTATTTTAAACAAAAAAAAGGGGTTGATTGGACCAATCAACCCCTTTCGATTATATTATTCTATTTAAAATTAATAGTTATCCCTATTCAGGGTAGCATCTACTGAATTTTGAATTTTTTCCACTCGTTTTCAATATCGCTAGTGGTCTGATTTACCCCTCTTTTGATATCCGCCCAAGTATTTTCTGAGGCATCTTCAACATCATCAAGTGCTCTTTCTACTTCTCTTTTCTCATCTTTAAGCTCGGCTTCCATCTCCTCGATATCAGCTTTCATAGCTGCATCAGAATTTTCTTTTTTGCGATCCAGCTCGATAAGTTTTTTATCGATTTCCAACTCCAGTTCTTGAAGCTCAGTTCGAAGTTCTACTCTTTCTCGGTCAAAATCAGTTTGAACTTCAACCATTTCTTGATCTTGGTTTTCAACTTTGTTGTTTTCGCTACATGACATTGTTAAAAGTCCTGACGCTACAAAGCTTGCCAATGCAATCACTTTGATTTTCATAGTACGTAAATTTTAAATTAAATAAATGAATTTCGATTGCTTACAATTTGTTGATTTCGTCCTTAACGGTATCGATAGATCCACCCAATTTTTTCTGCAATCGTCCTAATAGCTCGTCTTCTTTTCCTTCTTCATAAAGAAGATCATCATCGGTAAGGTCAGCGTATTTTTGCTTAAGCTTTCCTTTGACAGAATTCCAAGAACCTTTCATTTGAAGTTTAGTGTCAGTTTTCATTTTTAAAATTGGTTAAGTGAAACAATTATTTTCTATCAACTACTTTCCAATCTCAATGCCACACGCCAGAAACTTTGATTTAGACCTTTGGAAGGGGGTATTACAAACCTAAGGTGTGGGGAAAAATTCCAAACTGTGTGATTTTCCTCCAGTCTGAGCAATCCTTTCCCTTATTTATATAAAAAAATCTAAGGATTTGCCAAAAAAAACAGGAAACTATCCAAAGGACAATTTCCTGTTGTGTACTTACCAATTTCAAATTGAAAGATTACAAACTCCAGCTATTCCCAATTTCCGAAACCGGAATACAGCCTTTAAATTCTCCCGGAATCGGATCGTAGCTTAGCACATTTTTCCCGATTTCTTCTGAAGTAAAATAGGCCCAAAGAGTCATCGACTTCAAACCTCTATAGAATCCCACCGGCTCACTTGGTCCGACTGCCGTTCCCCAAACATTCTTAGGGAATTTCGGAGACTTGGCTTCATGCGCTTGGAAGCAAGCTGCTTTATCTTCAGCACTGAGTTCGGCAAATACTTTCCCGTAGGTCGCTTTACAATCCGCATTGAATTTATCAATCTCAGCAACCACATTTTTCTGTCCTGCTTCATCGTAAGTTTTAGCATAGATAGAATCCATGAAAATATCCGCTTTTACATCCAGTCCACCGGGTGTTTCAGTTTTGGGCAAAAGAAAATCTACAAAAGCGGTAATGAATCTCGCCTGATCCTCTCCCAAAAACTGTGGCGTCCAAGTCAATCGATCTTGCTTGGCACATGCCTGCAAGAGGCTTAGCATAGTCGGTGCTGCAACAGCCGAACCGGCAAACAAGGCCGTTTTTCTAAGTGCGTCTCGTCTATTCATGGTTTAGAGATTTGATTTTTTAAGTTCAGAAACAGCATGGCTTGCAGCTCTGGCGGTAAGTGCCATGTAGGTTAGCGATGGAT
>CAYTXN010000086.1:0-11141 GCA_964441195.1 uncultured Limnohabitans sp. | reverse complement strand
CATACATTTCTGGATTGCCAAAGCATTTGAAATAAAGGCCTTTCCCCCACCAGGCACAATGGACAACGAGTATCCTCTTTCAGATGAAACGATAAGTCATGTAGTGAGATTTCTTGAAGAACATCCAAAAGAAGAAGAGATCGATAAAAACCTATTTTATCTGATTTTGGCCAATAGGGCATTTGATAAGGCAGATACAGTGAAAGGGTTTGAATATTATCAAAAATTCGATCAACAGGCTATTTCCAGGTCCTCGAATAAACATGAGTATATGGAAAAAAACTTCTTCCTCAACATGATGACCCAGCTTACGGCAAATTTGGTACAGTATGGAAAAGTAAAGGAATCCGTGGAACTGGCTGAAAAATTCCCAGGTGATGCGGAAAAAGCCTTCCCCTATATAGCAATGGCCAAAAGAGCCTATAAGAGCAATTCCGATCCTCAGGCTTTTGTTTTTTTGGATTCTGTTTCTTCCAAAACATCAAACTTGGATTTTAATATTCTATTTCCCTCTTTGGATAGCAGACCTTATTTTATCAATGTACTATCCACTATTGGCAGTCAAAGAATTAATAACCTTTCCCGCGAAATTTTGAGGGATATTCCTGAGCAAAGTAAATTCGAAGCTGTCTTCCAATTGGTATCAGGATTGGCAAGGGAAGGGAATTATTACAGGGCATTAATGGCAATCCCCAATAACCTGACAGAGTCGCAGGATTTGCAGTGCAGAGGTTTGATCTTGCTAGAAGCATCCAAAAGGAAGGAACTGGAGTCAGGAGATAATCGCTGGAAAGAATTGGATAATTTTCTGGAATGGACGGAAACCTATTTTAATTTCTTGATAAACTGATGAAGAAATACAACACATATTATTACCTGCTATTTGTACTGTTGGTGATGGGGGCATTTGCTTCCATGGCACAAAACAGCTATGGTTTCAAGATTATGGGAATAGTTGCTTTTATCTTTGGATTCTTGTTTGTGACCCAATTGGTTTATGTATTTAAGAACAAATCGAAAACCGATTATTTGGCTATTTGCGAACTTATGGGATTGTTTACCATTGCGGTTATTTTAGGCTTTAGGGTTTATTATATCCATTTTGAATTGATCGAATTATTATTCGGATTAGCGGGTGGCTTACTGATTGTAGTTTATGGGATAAAAGCAATCAGGTCATTTAAGGAAATTACACTAAAAAATAGAACCTTGGCCTTGTTGGTATTCTGTTTTTATGCGAGTTTGATTTTGTATATCATATCTATGACAGTTATTCCATTTTCACCTGTATTTTCTGAAATATTTGGGATTCTTGCCTTTGTATTTTTTATACTATTTGCAGTCATTTCTTTTAGAAAAAAGCAAATGCATTTTGGGTCTGACAAAGTAACATCCATTTCAGTAATTACCAGAAACAAGGACAGGTCCATCGTACTGATGTCTCTATTTCTGTTATTTACTGTGTATATGGGGCTATCTAAGTTGGATGTATTACCCAAAATGTATTCAGATGAATATCCCCAAGCTTATTTTGAATTAGTCAATACCGCAGAGATGGGGCAGGATGAAGCTGTAGATGGAAAAAATAAACATGAGGTATTTAAAGAGGAGTATGAAAAATTCTTGTTTTTTGTAGAGAAGCGGAGGGTCCAATAATTTTTTTTGGGGGGGAGATTTTTATGATTCTTAATTCAATCGATTTTTTGAAATAGAGAAAAAAAAATATTTATTGGTCTTGAACTATGTCTGTTCGACTAAATTCCAAATTGGCCAAAGTGATGTTCAAAATGTTTTTGGTGGAAGAGCTCCCATTCCTGATGAGTTAATTTCCCAAATCTTGGATGGACTGTTTTGGCCTCTGAAATTGATATAAAGTATGCTGCGTAATCATCAATGCTTTTCAAAAGCTCTAATTTCGCAGTATCTAAATCAGAGAACCGAAGATCCAGCAATTGGTCTCCAATACCAGGAGCTCTTATTCCTCTGGGAAATGAGATATCCGAATAAATCAAGGCCTGTTTTTGCATCAGTTGCTTTTCACTAGGTTCGAATTCTGGGATTTTGATTCTTCCATAGGAAAGTTTAACAGTCAGGATTAGGTGCTCCACCATATGTTGGGGAGTCATAATTCCGAATTCTCTTTGACTATCTTCCGACAGGTCTTTTAATCTTGAGAATATTAATTCTTTATCCATTTTGGTTTTTTTTTCGAGATAAAAAAAGCGCTTGATATGATCAACCGCCTTTCTATCCAATTACGAACTCTTAATATTTAACTTCCACACATTTCGCAGCCCTCAGGATCATCTAGAGAACAGGCGATAGCGTCTTGTTTTTGCGTTTTTGCTATTTCCGCTTCACTTACTTTCTCAACTTTTTGATCAAAGGATGATTTGTCTAGCGTGAATTTAATTGCAGCTGTTGCAGCCTGTGATCTTAAGTAGTACATACCCGTCTTCAGCCCTTTCTTCCAAGCGTAGAAGTGCATGGATGTGAGCTTTCCAAAGTTTGGATCCTGCATGAAGATGTTCATGCTCTGTGACTGACATATGTAAGCACCACGATCTGCAGCCATGTCAATGATCACTTTCTGAGAGATTTCCCAAACAGTTTTGTAGAGATCTTTGATGTTTTGAGGAATTCCGGGAACGTTTAAAACTGATCCGTTTGTGGAAATCAAGCGATTTCTCATGTTATCATTCCACAAACCTAGATTGATCAAGTCTTTCATCAAGTGCTTATTAACCATGATGAATTCACCCGAAAGGGTTCTTCTGGTGTAAAGGTTAGAAGTATATGGCTCAAAGCACTCATTATTGCCCAAAATCTGAGAAGTAGATGCTGTCGGCATTGGTGCAACCAGCAAAGAGTTTCTCATGCCGTACTTTTTTACTTTCTCTTTCAAGTCACTCCAATTCCATCTTCCGGACTTTGGAGTCACTCCCCACATGTCAAACTGTAAGATTCCCATGGATGCTGGGCTACCCTCGTAGGTCTCGTATGTGCCTTGAGTTTTGGCTAATTCCATAGAAGTCTCCACTGCGGCAAAGTAAATTGTCTCGAAAATATCCTCATTTAAGCCTCGAGCCTCTTCCGAATCAAATGGCATTCTTAACATAATGAACGCATCGGCCAAACCTTGAATACCCAAACCAATCGGTCGATGTCTGAAGTTTGATCTCCTCGCTTCTTCTACTGGATAGTAATTGACATCGATTACCTTGTTAAGGTTCTTTGTGGCCACTTTGGTGATTTCATAAAGCTTCTCATGATCAAAGTAAAGTTTGCCATCCTTCCCAGTCTGTACAAACTTAGGAAGGGCTAATGATGCTAGATTACAAACGGCAACTTCATCCGGTGCAGTGTACTCGATGATTTCTGTGCAAAGGTTTGATGATTTAATCGTACCAAGATTTTTCTGGTTCGATTTTCCGTTAGCTGAATCTTTGTAGAGCATGTAAGGAGTGCCCGTTTCGATTTGAGATTCGAGTACTTCAAACCAAAGTTCCTGAGCTTTGATGGTTTCTCTTGCTCTACCTTCACGCTCATATTTCTCATACAAGCGCTCAAATTCCTCTCCGTGGCAATCAGAAAGGCCTGGTGCTTCATTTGGGCAGAAAAGTGACCAATCTTCATTTTGCTCCACTCGCTTCATAAAAAGATCCGGAATCCATAGCGCATAAAACAAATCTCGGGCTCGCATTTCCTCTTTACCGTGATTTCGTTTTAACTCAAGGAAATCCTTGATATCAGCGTGCCAAGGTTCTAGATAAATGGCAAAGCTTCCTTTTCTTTTTCCTCCTCCTTGATCGACATATCGTGCTGTCATATCAAAGTTTCGCAACATTGGGACAATTCCATTGGAAACTCCGTTAGTGCCTTTAATGTAGCTTCCTTTGGCTCTTACGTGGTGAATGGAAAGTCCAATGCCTCCTGCAGATTGGGAGATTTTAGCACACTGCTTCAGTGTATCGTAAATACCATCAATACTATCATCCTTCATTGTCAAAAGGAAGCAAGAAGAAAGTTGAGGTTTGGGAGTTCCCGCGTTGAATAGGGTCGGGGTCGCATGTGTAAACCAACGTTCGGAAAGAAGGTTGTAAGTCTCAATTACAGAAGGAATATCTTCCTTATGAATACCTACAGCCACGCGCATCAGCATGTGCTGAGGTCTTTCTACTACTTTACCATCTAATCTGATTAGATAGCTTTTTTCAAGGGTTTTGAATCCAAAATAATCATATCCAAAATCACGCTTGTAGTCAACAGCTTCGTCTAGATGAGCCGCATTCCTTTTAATGATTCCGTATACCTCTGTGTCAATCAACTGAGCATTTCCACCAGTCTTTGGATTGACATAAGTATAAAGTCTTTTCATGGTATTGGAAAAAGACTGACTCGTTGTTTTATGAAGGTTGGATATGGCAATTCTTGCGGCAAGTATTGCATAATCCGGATGACGCACGGTAAGGGAAGCACATACTTCAGCGGCTAGGTTATCCAGCTCTGAGGTAGTTACTCCATCATATAATCCATCAATTACTTTTTTGGCAACCTCAATAGGTTGGATAAATTTTGGATCGAGCTCATAACAAAGATTCTCAATCCTTGCTGTGATTTTGTCGAATCTAACCGATTCTCTTCTTCCGTCGCGTTTTACTACAAGCATACTCAGGTGGTTTAAGATTTATGGAAAAATGGGTGATTAGAAGTCTTCTTCAATGGAGAAGCGGCTTGATGGTTCGCCAACTTCAGTGGATTTCATTACGCCCGCCTTTTGGTAGTCACCAACTCGCTTTTCAAAGAAGTTGGTTTTGCCTTGAAGGGAGATCATGTCCATGAAATCAAATGGATTTGTACTATTCCAAACTTTCTCGCAATCCAGTTCCATCAATAGACGATCTGCGACGAATTCAATGTATTGACACATCAAGTCAGAGTTCATTCCAATTAATCGTACTGGAAGCGCATCCGTTACAAATTCTTTTTCAATTGCAACAGCGTCCATTATGATATCACGCACGGTCTCTTTTGGTAGTGGATTCACCACGTGCTTGGTGTATAGATGGCAGGCAAAATCACAATGTAGTCCTTCGTCTCTTGATATCAATTCATTGGAGAAAGTCAATCCTGGCATGAGCCCTCGCTTTTTCATCCAGAAAATAGAACAGAATGATCCGGAGAAAAAGATTCCTTCAACAGCTGCAAAAGCAATTAGACGCTCTTGGAAATTCCCGTTATCAATCCAACGCAGTGCCCAGTCAGCTTTTCGTTTTACGCAGTCAATGTGCTCGATTGCATTGAGGAGACGGTCTCGTTCAACGTTGTCTTTGATGTAGGTGTCAATGAGCAAGGAGTAAGTTTCAGAATGGATGTTTTCCATCGCAATCTGAAAACCGTAGAAGAACTTTGCTTCAGTGTATTGAACTTCAGAGACAAAATGTTCCGCAAGATTTTCATTCACAATTCCATCACTTGCAGCGAAGAATGCTAAGACATGAGATATAAAGTGACGTTCTCCATCACTAAGCTTTTTCCAATCCGAAAGATCTTGACTCAAATCAATCTCCTCCGCTGTCCAAAAACTAGCCTCTGCTTTTTTGTAATACTGCCAAATGTCATTGTGCTGAATTGGGAAAAGCACAAATCGGTTGTTGTTTGATACTAAAATTGGTTCCTGCTGCATCTTGCTCTCTGTTGTTTTTTATTATTGTAAAGTTGTCAAATGCTTTAAACTCTTAGCTTATTCTTGACTGGTGATGGGAAAGGCTGCCTTTTCAGAACAGCCTCTAACAAATATGTGAAGCAAAAACTGAAAAAAAAATCGATAAAGGATTACTCTAAAGTCTTTTTTGACCCAAGGTCGAAAAATGTATAACCTACATAAATATAGCTATTTAATATTATTAAAGTAAATCAAAACATTAATCATTTTATCCTTTTAGGGGGTTTTGATTTATTTTCAACATTTTTAAAAAAGTTTTCCACAAGATATTTTGACTCATTTTTTGACTAATGGTCAAATTTTTTACCTCTCATGAAAAGGTAAATTTTATTCAGATAACCAGTGGTTTAATGTTCCTGATTTAAAATTTATAGGAAATTTATTTCCCATTTTATTGGATGCATCTACTATTTCAATTTAACCTTATGGAATCTAAAATGGATTTGTGAGGAATGTTTTTTTCTTCTGATAACCTTTCTTATATTTGCACTCCGATTTCGGCAAAAGAATCAAATACTCATGTACGCAATTGTAAACATCGCAGGAAAGCAGTTCAAAGTAACAAAAGATCAGTACGTCTATGCTCCCAAGCTAGACGGTGACGCTGGCGCTTCCGTGGAATTTGACCAGGTCTTGTTAGCGGAAGCTGAAGGCGCAGTGTCAGTTGGAGCTCCTCTATTATCAGGAGCCAAGGTATTCGGGAAAATCCTGGATCATGTAAAAGGTGACAAAGTTATCGTATTCAAAAAGAAGCGAAGAAAAGGTTACAAAAAGAAGAACGGTCACAGACAGGACTTCACCAAGGTTTTGATTGAAAATATTACTCTATAAGTATTCCCAAAAGGAATCATAAACACATAAGAACATGGCACACAAGAAAGGTGTAGGTAGTTCCAAAAACGGTAGAGACTCTCACTCCAAGAGATTGGGCGTTAAGAAATTTGGTGGTGAGGCAGTTATTGCCGGTAACATCATCATCAGACAGAGAGGCACAAAGCATCACGCTGGCCTTAATGTAGGTGTTGGTAAGGATCATACGCTGTTTGCTTTGGCAGAGGGTGTAGTGACTTTCAAAACTAAATCTGATGGAAGATCATATGTTAGTGTTTTGCCTTCAGAAGCATAATTCTAACAGATCCAATGAAGCCTCTTCGCAAGAAGAGGCTTTTTTTTTGCCTTGAAATGAGCTAAATCACCTCTAATCATTTTTTTTAGGATAGTTAATTCCTTACTTCTAACTTTTAAATTGAATTTACACCAATCTTACCTTACATGAAGAAGTATTTAAGAATAGGCTGGTTAGGTATTTTCCTGACTTTGCTTTTGACAGGGAATAGCCTGCAGGCCCAGGAAATCCCTGACCCTAAAATTTACGATGCCGTTCAATGGCGCCTTATCGGCCCCTTCCGAGGTGGTCGGGCTGATGGAGTCACTGGAGTTAAAGGAAGTGATCATTCCTATTATTTCGCCTCTACCGGAGGAGGTATTTGGAAAACGGTAGACTCTGGAAAAACATGGAAATCCGTTTCTGATGGATTTTTTGGAGGATCTATGGGAGCTGTGGCTGTGGCAGAAAGTGACACATCTGTGGTCTATGCCGGCGGTGGTGAGAAGACTGTCCGAGGCAATGTTTCTTTTGGCTATGGAGTTTGGAAAAGCAGTGATGCAGGAAAAACCTGGGCGCGAGCTGGTCTGGACAAAAGCCGATTTATCTCTCGTTTGAGAATTCATCCAACAAATCCTGATGTAGTTTATGCTGCAGTTTTAGGAGATATCTTCAAGCCGGATGCCACTCGAGGAGTTTTCAAATCAGTAGATGGCGGAAAGAATTGGGAGAAAGTCCTTTTCGTCAGCGATGTCGCTGGTGCTGTTGATTTGATTTTAGATCCAACAAATCCTGAAGTTCTTTATACCACCACATGGGAAATCAAACGAACACCTTACAGCCTTGAAAGCGGCGGACCTGGCTCAAAAATGTTTAAGTCCAGTGATGGAGGTAAAACTTGGGATGAGCTTTCCGCCAAGGAAACTTTCCCGAAGGGTCTACTTGGAATCATGGGTGTGACTGTTTCGCCAGTCAATCCAAATCGACTTTTTGCAATTATCGAAAATGAAAATGGTGGAGTCTATACCTCCAAAGATGCTGGAGCAACTTGGGAGAAAGTAAATGAAGACAGAAATCTCCGCCAACGTGCCTGGTATTATTCCCGAATCTATGCCGATACCCAAGATGAGGAAACGCTATATGTCTTGAATGTAAGCTATCATAAGTCAACTGATGGAGGCAAGACTTTCAAAAGTGCAAATGCACCTCATGGAGATCATCATGACCTTTGGATAGATCCTCAAAACAGCAAACGGATGATCATCGCAGATGATGGTGGCGCGCAGGTTTCTGATGATGGAGGCACTACCTGGTCTACCATGGATAATCAGCCGACTTCTCAATTCTACCGTGTGACTACTGACAATAGCTTTCCTTACCGAATCTATGGAGCGCAGCAGGATAATTCTACAGTAAGAATCCGTCACCGAAATGATGGTGGCGCCATCACAGAAAGTGACTGGGAGCCAACCGCAGGGGGTGAATCAGGATGGATTGCTCCTGATCCTTTGGATAATGATGTCGTGTATGGGGGTTCGTATGGCGGCTATTTGACCCGGGAAAATCACCGAACAGGTACTTCCCGTTCAGTCAATGTCTACCCTAACAATCCGATGGGTCATGGTGCAGAGGATATGAAGTATCGATTCCAGTGGAATTTCCCGATCCTCTTTTCTCCACATGATCCTAGGATGCTCTACACTGCAAGTAATCAGATGCATCGCTCTAACAACGGAGGGCAAAGCTGGGAAGTGTTTTCTCCCGATTTGACCAGAAATGACAAAAGTAAGTTAGGCCCATCAGGAGGACCGATCACCAAAGACAATACTTCGGTTGAGTACTATGCTACCATTTTCACTGTAGCTGAGTCTCCGCTTAAAGCCGGTGTGATCTGGGCCGGATCTGATGACGGGCTGGTCCACGTGACTCAGGATAATGGTGTCTCATGGCAAAACGTTACTCCAAAAGATATGCCTGAGTGGCTTCAGGTTAATAGCATCGAAGCAAGTCCTTTTGGAGCTGGAGAAGCTTATTTTGCTGCTACTGGTTACAAAAGCGGCAATTATGAGCCATACTTGTACAAGACCAAAGATTACGGAAAGACTTGGACCAAGATCACTTCTGGGATCGATCCGGAGCATTTCACCAGAGTCGTAAGAGCGGATCCAGCGAAAAAGGGAATGCTTTACGCAGGAACTGAAACGGCAATCTATTATTCCAAAGATGATGGTTCGAGCTGGCATTCCTTGCAATTAAATCTTCCAATCGTACCAATAACTGACCTAGCGATTAAAGAAAATAACTTGATTGCAGCGACTCAAGGACGATCTTTTTGGATCATTGATGATTTGACAGTTTTGCATCAGGCAGAAGTTGGCATAGAGAATAAGGCTTTTCACCTGTTCAAACCGCAGGATTCTTACCGGATTGACGGGGTAAAAAGATCCAGCTTCACCAACGGATCTAATCGTCCGGGCGGAGTTTTGATGTATTATTTCCTGAAAGAAAAACCGAAAGATGAGTTGAAGATTGAGTTCTTTGATAGCAGTAATACCCCTCTAAGAGCTTTTTCTACTAAAGGAATTAATGGAGACACCTTGAAAGTGAAAGAAGGATCGAATGAGTTTAACTGGAATCTCAGAGTTGAAAATGCAGTCGGATTTGAAGGAATGATCATGTGGTCAGGAAATCTTCGTGGGCCAAAAGTGATTCCAGGAACCTACAAAGTTCGACTTACTGTTGACGGCCAAACTCAGGAGGAAAGCTTCAAAGTTCTGGCAGATCCACGATATGAATCGACCCAAGCGGAATTGGCTGAGCAATATGATTTCTTGTTAGGTGTCAGAGATAAACTCACCGAAACTCACGAGACAATAAAGTTGATTAGAGCATATCGAGGCGAATTGGATTCTTTAGAAACAAAACCAAGCAACCTCGAAGCGATCAAGGCTGAAATGCAGGAGATCGAAGAAACGCTTTATCAAACTAAAAACCGAAGCGGCCAGGATCCACTCAACTTCCCGATCAGGCTGAACAACAAATTGGCTCACCTCAATTCGGTCGTTGGCAATGGGGATTACAAACCGACTGATGGCGCGGTGGAAGTAAGGCAAGAACTTACTGAAAAGATCGATGTGCAGTTGGCCCGATTCCGAAAATTGGAACGGGAGCAAATCTCACGCATCCTAAATGTAGATGAGATGCGAACGAAACTGGAAATCAAAAAGTAATCACAAGGCCTCCGGAGAGATCCGGAGGCCTTTTTTATGGTTGAGGTTTTGAAAAAACCTCGAAGGGTTAGAATTGATCAAAATCTTGTATGAACCCGGTGAATACTTATGCCTAGAATTGGCTAAAAGTGACCACACAAACAAAAATTTACAGCATATACCTAAAGTGTTGGAAATATATTTGATTGAGTTTTTTGAATCTAAAAACAAGGGAACGAAATTACATGCACTGAGCGAACCGCTTTTGCAAATGGAGCGTTAGTTCAAATAAGTGGACAGATTTCCAAAAATTCCCGTTTGCAAACCATAGATAACGCTTTTCTAAAAAAAAACTCAAAAGAAAGCGTTCTTCAATCCAATGAGTGTCACCTAGTAAAGAATTTAAAAATGAAAGTTTTATTAGACATAAAAGACAACAAAGCCAACCACTTATTGGAAGTCCTTAAAGGCCTTTCGTACGTAAAAATAAAAACGATATCTGAGGAAAAGGCTTTGTTAATGGAAGAGATCAAAGAGGCAGTTGAAAATCTTGCATTGGTCCGAGAAGGAAAGTTAAAGGCTCGTCCTGCAAAAGATTTGTTGAATGAGCTTTAATGTTCTTACCATACCGCCGTTTGATAGACAGCTTAAACGACTGGCTAAAAAATATCCTTCGCTTAAAAATGAGTTTGTAGAACTTATTGAAAGTCTAGAACAAGAACCCGAACAAGGCATTAAACTTGGTAATAATTGTTACAAAATACGCATAGCGATTTCTTCAAAAGGTAAAGGTAAATCGGGTGGGGCAAGAGTGATTACCAATTTTGTGATTGCTGAAGAAACTGTTTTTCTCATCTCCATTTACGACAAATCCGAACAAGAAAATCTGACAGACAAAGAACTGACCGAACTCCTAAAATATGTCCCTCGATAAAGCTAAAGTCTGATGTAATTGGACTTTTGTTTGTTTATTCAGAGCGTTTTTTGTTGGTAAGTTCCTCCTCAGCAGAGCTTATTTCCTCATCAAACCTGCGTGATATTTTAGGAAATTTTCTAACCAATGTCACCAACTATTTTTGACCACATTACCAAAATAATCAAA
>CAYTXN010000085.1:0-11231 GCA_964441195.1 uncultured Limnohabitans sp. | reverse complement strand
CCCATCACTTGAGCAGCCACCATCGTGATTGCTTCTACTTGCGTTGGATTGACTTTGCCCGGCATAATAGAAGAACCTGGTTCGTTCTCAGGAATCAGGATTTCGCCAATTCCAGACCGTGGCCCTGAAGAAAGCATTCGGATATCATTGGCAATTTTCATCAGAGAAACCGCTAATTGCTTCAATGCTCCGTGAGATTCAACCATAGCATCATGTGCGGCCAAGGCTTCAAACTTATTAGGTGCTGTGACAAATGGATGTCCTGAAAGTTCTGCAATTTTTTTGGCTACCAACTCAGAATAACCTTGCGGCGTGTTAAGTCCGGTACCCACTGCAGTTCCTCCTAAAGCCAATTCAGAAAGGTGAGAAAGCGTGTTTTTCAATGCCCTCAATCCATGATCCAGTTGTGCGACATAGCCACTGAACTCTTGGCCTAAAGTAAGTGGCGTTGCGTCCATGAAGTGGGTTCGTCCGATTTTCACCACACTTTTGAAAGCTTCTGACTTTTCTGCCAAGGTATCTCTCAGCTTGTGAACTCCTGGGATTGTATTTTCGACGACCATCTGATAGGCTGCGATATGCATAGCCGTTGGATAGGTATCATTGGAGGATTGTGACTTATTTACATCGTCATTTGGGTGAATCTTCTTTTTGGCATCTTCCAAAGTACCTCCCAAAAGTACATGAGCGCGATAGGCGATCACCTCATTTGAGTTCATATTGGATTGAGTACCCGAACCGGTCTGCCAGATGACAAGCGGAAACTGATCATCATGCTTCCCTGCAGAGATTTCGTCACAGACAGTAGCAATGATATCTGCCTTGGATTGATCCAAGACGCCAAGTTCGGCATTTGTCAAAGCAGCTGCCTTCTTCAAAATCGCAAAAGCCTTGATAATCTCAATCGGCATACGATTCCTTTCGCCCCCGATTTTAAAATTATTGATGGAGCGTTGGGTCTGTGCGCCCCAATATTTGTCAGATGGAACCTCCACAGGCCCCATTGTATCTTTTTCGATTCGGATAGACATATTATTTGGTATATGGGTTTGATTTCAAAGCACAAAGTTAAGGTCAAAAGGCCTTTTAGCCTAAAAACCAACACTTATTCCTTACCCTTCATCTCATAATTGATCAGCTCATGGAAAACCTCTCTGGAGGCTTTGACTTGTCTGTGAAAAAAGAAAATACCTATAGCATAATTGAAAACCGCCAAACCCAAACATATCAATCCATAAGGGATATTACCAATTATCCCAATGTAAAATGCTGTAAATGCCAGCAAGATGATACTCCAAAATCCCAGAAAAAATAAAGCGCCCGGAAAAAGCCGATAGCGCATGAAAATAATACTGCCCCGAGGAGTTGCCTCCACTTCTCCGGTAATCAGGGGGAGGAAAGTATCTCCTCTGTTAATCACTTTGGATATTCTGAATCCCTCTTGACCTATCATTCCATTAAACTTTATTTTGGAATTTTGTTGAGTTCTGGAATCCAAAAAATTCACCTCACGAGTCACACGGATTAAGTGCCCTAATATTTCCTTTTTGGAAAGGGCACTGACCAGTGTTTCGCTATGGTAGGGAAGAAAATTCAAAACAAGCTATTTCACCGCAATACAAGAGATTTCAACGTTCACATTTTTAGGTAACTTACTCACTTCAACTGTTTCCCGGGCTGGAGGGTTTAACTTAAAGTACTGTCCATAAGCTTCATTGATTGTGACAAATTGCCCCATATCGAGGATAAAAATAGTGCATTTGACCACATCTGAAAATGAATAACCTGCCGCGCGCAGTACTGCTTCCATATTTTTCATCACAGCATGAGTCTCCTCTGTAATATTTTCATTAATCAATTCTCCAGTCTCCGGGTCCAAAGCTATTTGACCTGAAATGTATAGCGTATTGCCTGCCAAAACAGCTTGAGAATAAGGCCCTATCGGTGCTGGAGCTTCGGAGGTGAATATTATTTGGTTAGGCATGATGGCTAAGGTAAAAGTTAATGGTTAATGGTTAATGGTTAATGGTTAATGGTTAATGGTTAATGGTTAATGGTTATTAGTAATTGATTATTGATTATTGATAATTTGTAACTTATTAATAATGAATAGTTTGTTTACTGAAAACTGAGACCGAATACTGCGACTGACCACTGCAAACTGCCTACTTCATCTTTGCTTCATTCCAGTAAACGTCCATTTCAGCTAAAGTCATCTCACTCAGACTTTTTCCTACTGATTTAGCTGCATTTTCGAGATATTGAAATCGCTTGATAAATTTCAGATTCGTTCGCTCAAGCGCTTCTTCAGGGTCTATTTCGATAAATCTGGCGTAGTTGATCAGCGAAAAGAGTAAATCACCAAATTCAGCAGTTGCTTTCTCTTTGTCGATTTCTATTTCGTTGACAACGTTAAACTCCGCTTTGAACTCTTGCATTTCTTCCTCCACTTTTTCCCAGACTTGATGCTTTTCCTCCCAATCAAACCCCACGCCACGAGCCTTTTCCTGGATTCTCATAGCCTTTATCAGTGCTGGCAAAGATTTAGGAACTCCACCAAGAACAGAAACATTACCCTTTTCCTTCAACTTGATTTTCTCCCAGTTTTGGCTTACTGTTTCAGCATCATTAGCTTCCACATCACCATAAATATGAGGATGGCGTCGAATCAATTTTTCACAAAGGGTGTGAATTAAAGTAGCCATATCGAATGTACCTTCCTCGGAACCTATTTTAGCGTAGAATACGATGTGAAGCAAAATATCGCCTAGTTCCTTTTTTATTTCTTCAGGATTTCCTTCTAGAATGGCATCGGAAAGTTCAAAGGTTTCTTCGATAGTTAAGTGCCTTAGACTCTCTGTGGTCTGCTTTTTGTCCCAAGGACATTGGGCCCGTAGCTCGTCCATAATTGTCAACAAACGATCAAAAGCTGCGAGTTGCTCGGCTCGGGTACTCAAATTTGACATGACTTGGGAAACTATGCGGGAATTGTGAACGTTTTCGAAGTAAAGCTTTAAATTTGCGCAAATTTATCCGTTATGACAACAGTATTCATTACCGTAGGCTTCGTGGCATTGTTCTTCATTCTAATGTCTGTAAGGCTTATTTTCCTCAAAAACGGAGAATTCAAAGGTACCTGTGCCTCCCAAAATCCGTACCTCAATAAAGATGGGGGAACCTGTGGCTACTGTGGAAAAACTGTAGACTCTACCAGCACTTGTGGCAACCCCGATAATGAGGTGGACAAGGTCATGGCCAAATTCAAATAAATTCGGATCCTGTCCCAGACAGGATTTTTTAGCTATCCACTTTTAAATAAATCAAACTACGTGTCGCTTATCAAATCAATTTCAGGTATAAGAGGAACCATCGGCGGTAAAGCTGGAGAAGGCCTTACTCCTGTTGACGTTGTAAAATTTACTGCCGCTTATGGTGCTTGGGTTAATGAAAAAACCAATAATCCAAAGGTTGTTATTGGTAGAGACGCAAGAATTTCAGGAGATATGATTTCCAGACTGGTTTCAGCTACTCTTCAAGGTATGGGAATTCATGTTATTGATCTTGGGCTGAGCACCACACCTACTGTTGAACTTGCTGTTCCTTTGGAAAATGCCGGAGGGGGAATTATTCTCACGGCAAGTCATAATCCGATGCAGTGGAATGCTTTGAAACTTCTCAATTCTGAAGGAGAATTTATCTCCGATGAAGAAGGCAAATCCATTTTGGAAAAGGCTGACAAAGAATCTTTCTCATTTGCAGAAGTAAAAAAACTCGGGAGCTATACTAAAATCGACGATTACATAGACCGTCATATCAAGCATGTGTTAGATCTGGATTTGGTGGATGTAAAAGCCATCAAAGCCAGAAATTTCAAAATCGTTGTTGACGGTGTTAATTCAACGGGTGGGATCGCGATTCCAAAATTGCTACGAGCTTTGGGGGTGACTGAAATCGAAGAAATGTATTGCACTCCGGATGGTCACTTCCCACATAATCCAGAGCCCCTTCCCGAAAACCTTCGTGATATCTCCAAAAAATTGGAAAAAGGAAGCTTTGATCTCGGAATCGTAGTAGACCCTGATGTGGATCGATTGGCATTTGTCAATGAGGACGGTTCTATGTTCGGTGAAGAATACACTCTTGTGGCAGTTGCGGACTATGTTTTAAGCAAAACTCCAGGAAACACGGTTTCCAATCTCTCCTCCACCCGTGCACTTCGCGATGTGACAGAGAAAAGAGGCGGAACTTACACCGCTGCTGCCGTCGGTGAGGTGAACGTAGTCAACCAAATGAAAGCTGTAAACGCTGTCATCGGCGGAGAAGGTAATGGTGGAATCATCTATCCTGCCTCACACAATGGCAGAGATGCTTTGGTCGGAGTAGCTTTGTTTTTGACGCATTTAGCCAATTTCGGTAAGTCTATCTCCATGTTGAGAGCTACGTATCCCAACTACCATATTTCCAAAAACAAAATCGAACTCACCCCACAGATTAATGTGGATCGAATTCTATTAGAAATTAAAGACAAATACAAAAAGCACCCGATCAATGATATTGACGGAGTGAAAATTGAATTTGAAAAAGAATGGGTTCACTTGAGAAAATCCAATACCGAGCCTATAATCCGAATCTATTCCGAATCTGAATCTGAAGCTACAGCCGAGCATTTGGCAAAGAAAATCATGCAGGACATCAAAGAAGTAGTCAGCGCTTCATTGATCTAACCTTCAAACTATACCACCCCAGCCTAAGTATGACCAAAGTTTATTTTGATAATGCCGCTACCACAGCAATGGACGATCGTGTGATCGACGCAATGCTGCCTTACATGAGATCTTATTTTGGCAACCCATCTTCTGTACATAGTCACGGTCGTGAGGTGAGAAGTGCAATTGAGAAATCAAGGAAGAAAGTCGCGGAATTACTTAATGCCAGCCCTTCGGAGATTTTTTTTACTTCAGGAGGGACAGAAGCGGATAACACGGCCTTAGTATGTGGAATCGAAAGTCATGGAATTACTCACGCCATTACCTCACCAATCGAACATCACGCAGTACTGCATACTTTGGAAGTTTTGGCGAAAAAGGGAACCGTTAAACTCAGTGTCCTTGATGTTAATGACAAAGGAGAAATTGATCTGAATCAGTTGGAAGAATTACTTAAGGCAAATCCAAAAAGTCTGGTTTCTCTGATGCACGCCAATAACGAAATCGGAAACTTGAATGATCTGGATAGAGTCGGAGGGTTGGCCAAAGAATACGGTGCTTTTTTTCATTCTGATACGGTTCAGACTGTTGGGCATTTTGTTCACGATCTGAAAAATCTTCCTGTCGACGCCATAGTAGCAGGAGGACATAAGTTTCATGGTCCAAAAGGATCTGGTTTTCTCTTTGTAAGAAAAGACAAAAAGATCCATCCTTTCATCCATGGTGGTGCTCAAGAGCGAAACATGCGAGGCGGCACTGAAAACGTGATTGGTATTATCGGAATCGCAAAAGCACTGGAACTCGCCTATGAGGATATGGCAGGGCATCGATTCCATATTGAGAAAATCAAAAAGCATTTTATCGAAAAGCTCAGCTCAGAATTCCCGGGCGTTGAATTCAACGGGCTTTCAGAAGATTTCGAGAAAAGTTTATACACGGTCTTGAATGTAAGTCTACCTCCTTCAGATTCAAACAGTGGCATGCTGCTTTTTAATCTGGATTTGGAAGGAATTTCAGCATCCGGTGGATCAGCCTGCAGTTCTGGCGCTACAGTCGGATCCCATGTTTTGAGAGCGATGAATCATAATCCTGAGCGGGATTCCGTGAGATTTTCCTTCAGCCGATTCAATACATTAGAAGAAGTAGATTATACTGTCGGAAAGCTAAAAGAGCTTTACGCCATTGAAGTATAAACAAAAAAGGAGCTTCTAGAGCTCCTTTTTTGTTTCTTCACATGTTGGGTATCAATTTGCAGGTTTATATCCAATGGCATAAGGTGTCCAGATTTCATAGATCGGAGCTCCAGTTGAACTCAATCCACTGTGGTGCCATTCCCCCTCGATCACCTCAAAGTCAAATCCTAAACTCGCACCCACTCGCGCATTGTCACGAGAAAAGAAGGTGATATTTTCTGTATACTTTCCATTGATTGCAGAATAAGTTCCCCCGCCAGTTCCGGAAAACTCCCTTGTTTCCGAATTGAAGGCTATCCACTGAAAGCGACCTCCACTTAAGATCTTTACCGTTCGCCGCGCACCAGGAGTCGAGCGGGAAATTTGATCATCTCGCTTTCTTCCGGTAATTACCCAATTGCCAGTCAAATCATCTTTGGCTTCGGAAATCCTTTCCCAAATTTCAACTAGCATACCATTGTTGGTATTGGCGGATAGGATCAATTTCTTCCCATCCATTTCAATTTTAAACGGAGTAGTTGTCCCAATTTGAAGTGGGTTCAGAGTAAAAAAGTCAAGTGTTTCTGAGTATTTACCATCTTCAAATTTGTATGGTCCACCACCTGCACCAATGAACGCATTGTCAGCGACATTTTTCACACCAAAAGCAAAATAATCATCCTGATAGATCTTAATGTATTCTTGGTCAGTTACAGCATTGCCATTTTGGCTAAGCAATTTCCAAGAACCTTCGAGACTTTGACCGCAAACCAAACCAGTCAAAAACAGAAAAGGGAGTAGCAAATATTTTCGCATAGTTAATTGGGTTAAATTCAGACTCTTTAAATTCATTAACAAAGTACAGAATTCCAACCTTTTGTTGGCAATTGGTAACTTGAAAGGATCAAAGAAAACAACTATGAAAGAATTTCACTTAGGAAATTCAATTGATGAGGTAAATGAAATGTTACCGGATTCTCGGATTAAAAAAGTAAAACTTGGCAATCGCGAAATCGGAATCGTCCGAATAGGAGAGAAAATCTATGGTTTCAATGCTTTTTGCCCCCACAGAGGAGCATCATTGATCTCAGGAAATATAAATCAAACTGAAGAAATCATATGCCCATTGCATCAATATCGATTTGATCTCAAAACGGGACAATGCAAATCAAGTGTTTGCTCGGATCTTCAGACCTTTCCCTGTAAACTTTCTGATCAGGGATTGAAAATCACGCTTCCTTAACCCTCAATGAAGTCTCGCCCCATTTGGAACATTTCGGTCAGGAGCTGCAAGGACGATTCCACCTTCTGATGTGGTAAATCCCGTGACCAAAACCTCCGACATGAAATCAGCAATTTGTCTGGGCTTAAAATTACAGACACACAAAACTTGCCGACCGATCAACTCCTCCGGCAAATACAAATCCGTCACTTGGGCCGAAGACTTTTTCACTCCCAAATCATTCCCAAGGTCAATCCAAATTTTATATGCCGGTTTATGGACTTTTTCGAACACTTCAGCTCTAATTACAGTGCCAACCCGTAGATCTATTTTGGCGAAATCTTCCATGTCAATCGTTTGCATAGCGAATTTTTTTCCTAATTTTAGAAACCTTTTTCTAATCCCCGAGTTGAATCACATATAATCAGATGAAAGTAATGTTGAAATTTTCAAGATTTCATTTTAGCAAATTAACCATTTTAAGCCTAGGAGTTTTGGGTTTGATGTTTTTTGCGATAGATGCTTCTGCTCAATCAGAAAACGAGAAGATCGAAGATATCAACCCAAAAAACAACGATCGGATAATATTGGAAGATCATACTGTAATTCAGGACAATTCTTTTTCCAAAACTTTACCAAGTAAGGCAATAACTACTCCAAAGGTCACTCCTTTACCTCCCAAAAGGGATTTGACAGCCGGAGAATCAGTTTCAGAAAAGGATGTAAAAAAGAATGATTCCCCTTCCACGCTTTCATTCAATATTTTTCTCTACATCGTGGATAAGTTCAAAGCAGATTAAGATTACTTCATAAAAAAAATAAAAGAGGCTATTGGCCTCTTTTTTTATGTGATTATAATTGATTTTAAAGGCCACATAGCCTGTCCCGATTTTTCTTCGGGAGAATCTCACTGCTTATAATTAGCCTTCTGAGAGTCGCTTTGGGTCATGCCTGTCTACCACAGGCAGGCTCAATTTCATTTTAGGACTCTTGAAGGAATTTTTCCAGGTCATTAAGATTTAATTTTCCTTCATAATATGCTCTGCCAAATACGGCAGCTTTCATTCCTATATCTCTCAATTTTTTGAAATCGTCAATTCCTCTCACACCTCCTGAGGCGGCGACATGAATGGAAGGGAATCTTTCCAAGACTTCCTGATAAAGTGCAAAATTTGGGCCCTCCATCACTCCATCTCGAGTGACATCTGAACATTTAAGGTATTTCAAGCCACGGTCATAGAAGAATTCGATATGATCAAACAAATCAATCTCAGTCTTCTTTAGCCATCCTTTAATTTTTATTTTATGGTCTTCTGGATTTGTATCAGCCGCCAAATTAATTTTTTCTCTTCCATAGGATAGAAGAAACTGTGCAAATCGCTCTGGGTGGTTTGCTGCCGCCGAAGCAATGGTTACCGTTTTTGCTCCAAATTCAAAACATTTGATGACATCGCCATCAGTGGATACACCTCCTGTGAAATCCACCAAAAGTTCAGTGTACCCTGCAATGGCTTCAAGAATATGATAATTTTTGGGTTCACCTCGTCTTGCACCATCAAGGTCTACTAAATGAAGTCGCTTGAGCCCAATTCCTTCAAAAGTTTGAGCTATTTCAAGTGGGTTGTTCGAGATTACTTCCTGGGTCGCAAAATCGCCTCTTTTCAAGCGGACACATTTACCTTCTATTATCCAAATGGAGGGGATTATTTCAAACATGGGTGCTAGGATTCGTCTATATTGGGAATATCTATGAGAAAATTACTCGCTTAAATATACTACGGAGGAGGCGGATAAAAAGCGGTACACGCCAAAACTTTACATTTTCGGAAAAAATCAAGCTGAAAATCAGCAACTAATTCAATGAAAATCAGCAAATTTTAGCGATGAATCAAAACCCCAATACGGCCAGCACTTCCCGAGGCCCAAGCTGATTTTTGATCTGAAGAAACCTTAACTGCATGATATCCGGTTGATGAAAAATTCTCCCAATTTCTTCCATCATCTTTAGAATAATCAGAACCGGAGGGCCCAACTGCAATGGTTAGCTGTTCTTTATGTAAAAAAGCTATACCGGATCGATAGCCTAAGGGTTGATTAATTGGAAATTCAAAAGAATCCCCAACAAAACGAAAAGCATTTTTCTCTCTATAATCCAGCTTCGTGTAATCTCCACCGACGGCAATTACGGCATCCTTCAGTTTCACAAGAGCAAAAACTCCCTGCGATGCTTCTCCCTGAAGCATTGGGCTTGTTCGTTTCTCCCAAACATTTTCCTTAAAATCATAAACATGAAGGTTTGAAACCGTTCCACCTGTTCCAAAAAACAAACTATTTTCAGTAGCTATTATGGAAGATGCACTTGCTGCAAATGCTGCCTCTCCAACTTCCGCCGAGGGTAAATTGTCCAAAGTTTTCCAGCTTTTACCTCCATCCAAAGTCTCTAAAATCATCCAAATTCCTTCGACCGGATCACCAATAATAAATCCCCTGTCTTTATCCAAAAAAGTAATTCCATCAAAGAATGCTTCTGCACCTTCTTGGTGGACCTTATCCCATGATATTCCTCCATTTTCTGTCCTGAAAATCACCGCAGGTTGCCCAGCCGATGCTGCTACAGCGGTATTTTCATCGAAAGCTTGAATTGATCGAAAATCAACCGTATCCAGTCCTGCAATAACTCCATGTTCCCAAGTATTTCCTCCATCGGTTGTTCTCAGCCAAGTACCACCACTTCCACTTGCCCAGCAAACTTGGTCTGAAACGGGTGAAAGCCCCCTTAAGGAGGCTTTCACGGGTGTTTCAAATTCTTTCCATTGGAGATTTTGAGCTTGACAAATGGTCGACCAAAATATTCCAAAGGCAAAAAGAAGTCTCAACTTCATCATACTACATCTACTTTTCTATAAGCTTCGATTAGGGCTTTTTCACCTTCAACTCCCGGTAATGCATTGCCGTGCTCCATACCAGAAATCCCAGTAAATCCTTTGGAATGAATGTATTTGAATACGTTTCCGTAGTGAATCTCACCAGTTCCAGGTTCTTTCCGGCCTGGATTGTCACCAATCTGAATGTATGCGATTTCACTCCAAGTCTTCTCCATGGTAGCTATCAGGTTACCTTCATTCCGCTGCATGTGATAGGCGTCATATAGGATCTTGCAGCTTGGGCTATCCACTGCCTTGCAGATCATATAGGTTTGATCTGCATGACGGAGAAAAAGGTCAGGATTGTCACTTAAAGGTTCCAAGACCATTGTCAGGCCAGCGGGCTCCAGGATCTCAGCTCCTCGTTTTAAGGCTTCAATCACATTACCTGTTTGCACACCCATTGGAAGATTACGTTCGAAGTAACCAGGTACTACTGTGGCCCATTTGGCTCCCACTCGCTTCGCTACCTCAACTGATTCTCTGCAAGTTTTTAAAAACACGTCCAAGAACTCTTGCTTTCCAGTAGTCAAAGAAACTTTCCAATTATCACCCCCATCAATCACAAAAACGCCCATCCGCATTCCGAGATCATTCAGCGTTTTGCCAATCAACTCCTGATCTGCTACTGATCTTTTTAACATCCCATTATCTTCCAAAGACCGAAATCCCTGATCGGCCATGAATTTCAATTCCTCAACAAATCCACCCGGGGCCGAATTCTTGAACATTCCAAAATGCGGAGCAAAGTCCATTTTGAAAGTCGGAGCCGGAGCCTTTTCCCCTGCAAATGCGGGAATACTCATTGCTCCAGCACTTCCCAAAATGGCGCTTCCAAGCCCCATTCGCTTAATAAATCCTCGTCTTTCCATAACTTATACCACTTTTGATTTACCTGGAATTGCATGTGGATAATAGCCATCAGCTCCCGGAAGGATCTTCGGCATAGCATCCCAAGCTAAGGTCTCTGGGAATAAATCAATCGACCCGTTCAATGCCTCATCCCATGTCAGTACTTTTCCAGAATAAGTCGCATAGCGACCCATAATAGCCGTCATAGTAGATTTTGCAGCATTCTCAGCATCTGCAAATTTATATTCTCCTTTGACCAGAGTTGCCCAAAGCTCATCATGCTCGGTTTGGTAGGGGTTAGGCTGATTTTCCCGATCATGAGTATAGATTGGATTGCCTTTCCAATCGGTCATCA
>CAYTXN010000084.1:0-11392 GCA_964441195.1 uncultured Limnohabitans sp. | reverse complement strand
CACCCCAAGGACCACGAATTTCTGACTGAAGTCGATTGATAGTCCTCTCCACATCTGTCAAGTCATCACCTTCAGCCTTGTCGAACCCGGCATTTACCGGCACACCGCTTCGGTCCTCATTCACGATATATGGAAACACGTCCCAACTGCCAAACGCATAGACTTTGCCTTTGTATTCCGGCATTTGGTTTAAATATTCCAGCAAGGTGACATTTGGATTATTGATTTTTGAGTTGGAGTTGATACGCTCGTCATCTGCAAATCCACTCAGGACTTCATTATAACCCGGATAGGAAAACCACATGGAATTGGCATTGTTTACCATATTTCCATAGGCACGATTTCCATAAATCTGACCTTCTGTGGCAATGGTATTCCAGAAAAACGGAAATAACATTTTCCGTCTAACCAAAGGATCTTCATGCCAAAAATCCCCCAATAGCGACCCTGCAGATTTGATCAGCCCTGTATCATCAACAAATAATGAATCTGCGCCTTTAAAAAGCTCTTGCCATCTGAGGCCGTCCAGGGTGATCAGGACAATGTTTTCGGTTTTATTTTGGGAAAAGGCCGGCTGGAAAGCCAAGAGGCCCAATGCCAGAAAAAGGAAATTGAATTGCTTCATTTTGTTTTGGGTGTAGATTTTAAGAAAAAAAGAGGCTGTCTCAAAAAGAATTCCAGTGTCTTCCAGAGCGGTGTCGAAGGTCATTTCTAGGAAATTAAACTACATTTCGACTTCGCTCAATGTGACATTCGGTACTTATGAGACAGCCTCAATCATTGAGTTAATTTACTGCAATTTACTTTACGTCCCACCACACTTTGGTGGTAATGGCATCTTCACCCTGTCTAGCTACCGCAGCTTTATAATTGTCTTCGTTAAGTGCCTGTGCACTTCCCGGATACATGTAGCGCACTGGCACAGAATTGATAAATGCCGCTGGACCGGGTACAATCTCAGGATACCCAGTTCTTCTCCAGTCATACCAGCCTTCCATTCCAGTGAAAAAAAGCGCTAGCCACTTTTGTGTACCGATTTTTGAAAGCTTTTCCTCAGTACTGCCTTCGTATGCAACTCCTGACTGTGTGAAATAAGACTCGTCCACTACCAGCTTTTCAGCAATTTGTGGCAAGTTGATCATTGAATATCTTTCATTGTAATACTCGAAAGAAGCCTCAATACCTTTTCTATAGTAATCAGCAGCAGCACCAGTGGTGATAAATCCTTTTTCACGAGCTTCTGCTAATACAAATTGCAATTCAGAATAGCTCATCAAAATCGCTTGATAACCGGTTGGATTCGCCAAGGAAGTACAGGCAGAGCATGACCAAAGCAATCCCACTCGAGAAATATAATTTGATCCTCCTTTAGTCGGGTCACCGGAAGGAGAATACTGCAAAGCTTCCTCGTCACCAAGTCCGTTTGGAACGCCTTGATAGTCTTCTTCAGTTCCCACGATTCCTGCACCGGAGGCATTCGTAGGTTGTGCATAGGCATAAAGACGGCCGTCATTCAGGTCTTTCAGTACGCCTTCCATTTTCTCACTCAGACGATATTCGTCATACGAGCCAGATCTTGTCGTAAAGAGTGGATGCTGATTTGGCACATCGCCTAGGTACTGCAGTGCAGCCTGATCGTCATTACTTTCAAAAATCGGAGATTGACTCGGATTACTCAAAATAGCCTGCATCGCAGCAGCTGGATTCTGACGATCTGACAATCTCATCAAGATTCTAAGTCGAAGTGAGTTGCCAAACTTTTTCCATTTCATCGTATCTCCGGAGAAAAGAATATCGCCATCCACCCGCTCAGAAGTAGATCCGATCAAATTATTTGCTTCTTCCAACTCCCTCAAAATCCCAGCGTAAATGGTCTCTTGCGTATCAAAAACGGGATAGTTCACATCACTTTTTGCTTTAATTGCTTCAGTGTAAGGAAGGTCTCCGTACGCATCAGTCATGAAAGAAAACAAGTTCGCTCTCAGGATTTTTGCGATAGCGACATAGTTTTGCTGACCTGCAGTTTCGGATAGCTCGATGACGTTATTGATATCTCGGAGCGCATTATAAAATGTGCTATACGGGTTACCCTGTGGACCCCAGTTGTATCGATCTTCGTTGGTAAACTGGATTTTGGCAGTCTGTTGCATGACCACATTACCATATCCCCAAGCTCGGCCGGCGATTTCATTGGTGGTACTTCTAATTACAGTAGGTAAAAGCAAGGCAGAAGAAACGACCTGCGGACTGTTTGGGTTGACATTGATTTCTTCGAAATCTTTGTCGCAGCTGCTGATTCCCAATACTAAGGTAAGGGAGAGGGCTGTAAAGTATCTTTTATTGAATTGCATGATTTCTTTTTTATGATGGTTGAAAATCAGCCGATTAGAATTTGACATTAACATTGAATCCTATGCTTCGGGTAGAAGGGAAAGCCATATCCTCCACACCTGGAATGAGTGTTCCACCTCCCATTGACAATGTTTCAGGATCGAAGTGTGGGTTTTCTGTCCAAAGGGCCAAGTTCCGTGCTACCAAAGAGATTTTCACATCCTGAACAGGTGATTTACCAAGGATGCTTTTTGGAATAGAATAGCCGATAGTCACTTCGCGTAGCTTAAGGAAAGTCGCATCATATTTTGCGGCCTCCACATTGTTTCGCTCGTAGTATCTGTTGTGCCAGTTTCTCGAAGTGATTTTGATTGTGTTTGGAGTGAAAGATCCATCAGCATTTCTGATCACACCCTCGGAAATAATACCGTTTCCTTCTACTGTTAGATCATAGCCATTTTCACGACCGAAAAGCGTCTCTTCCAATTGTCCTGAGGTAGAGCCAATAGTTTTGGTTCGGGAAACTACTATTCCTCCATGTCTATAATCGAAAAGAAATCCAAGATTAAAACCTTTGTAGCTTAAACTATTTTGCAACCCAAGCATCCAGTCAGGATTGTAATTTCCTTGATTTTTGAGGGTAGGATCGGTGATTGGTGTGCCTGATGTATTGTGAATGATCTGACCAAAGAAAGGAGAAGCTGGATCATCAACTCTGGCAAATCCAGCACCGTAGATGTTTCCCATTCTTTCGCCGACTCTGGCTTGGATGTTTGCTCCGTTTCTTCCAGTCAAGGTATAAGTATCCAACCCTTCAGTCAGTTCCAGCACATAACCTCTAGTTCTTGTGAAATTGGCCATAAAGTTCCAAGTAAAGCCTGATTCAGTCTGAACCGGACGCCCATTCAACATGATCTCGATACCTTTATTTTGGATTTCCCCAGCATTGATGATTCTCGAAGCATAGCCTGTTGATATATCGAGTTCGATTGGAATGATCTGATTTCTGGTTCGGTTGTCGAAATAAGTGAAGTCCAATCCTAGTCTGCCTTCAAAAAACCGAACATCCAATCCTGTTTCAAAAGAACTCGTTCTTTCTGGCTTCAATTCAGAATTTGAAAGCCTGTTAGACTCAGATTTTGCTTGAATGGTTCCCCATGCAGTTACGGAATTATAAACATTGGAAAGTGCATAAGGATCGGTATCGTTACCTACTTCGGCATAAGCTCCTCTTACTTTCAAGAACGATATTGCCTTAGGCAAAGTGACCATATCAGAAATCACTGCGCTCAAGGTAGCGGAAGGATAGAAATAGCTATTGTTATCTGCAGGAAGTGTACTTGACCAGTC
The DNA here is from genome assembly GCA_964441195.1 of uncultured Limnohabitans sp. GTDB lineage: Bacteria > Bacteroidota > Bacteroidia > Cytophagales > Cyclobacteriaceae > Algoriphagus. The sequence continues at coordinate 7,711 of CAYTXN010000084.1, read as the reverse complement.
ATTTCTTCCTGTCAGATCAAGAAAAAGGACATTTTTGAAACCAATTTGGCTAAAGCCATAGATGGAATTGATCCGCTTCTCGGATGTAAACTGATTGACCTGAAGGTTTACCGCAGTATTGGTGAAATTGTAAATTCCAGGAATCAACAACTGAGGTGCGACAGTTTGCACATATCTATTTTCCTGACGCATCGCATTACCACCTAAAGCAACACTGTATGACCACGTTGGTTTTGTTGTTTCAGAAAAAGTCAAAAGGAAATCAGAGTTTTGCTCGCTAAAAAACACATTGTCTTCTCTGTAATTTCCTCGCGGGAATCGCTGGGTACTGAAAGCACGTCTTCTGTCTCGCAATTCATTGTAGGTATCAAGACCCGTTCTCAACATCAAGCTTAACTTTGGTGTAAACTTATAAGTCGCTGAGATATTACCGTAAATTCTGTCTTTAGCCTGTCCGTTGGTGTTTTCGTAGACGTTGAAATATGGATTGTCGTGGTAGTTGTAGTTATAGTTAAACTGCTGCTGCCCTTCTAATCCCGGCATCCAATAATCCTTCATACTATTGTTATTCAACTGACGACCGTACCAAATCCACAAATACATCAAGTTTTCAGTTCCGTAAGAAATGTTCGGTCTGTTGCCGCTATTGGATCGCTGATAGTTGATTGTTGAGTTTACAGTCAGTTTATCCGTTACATTGATTCCACCGTTCAGCGCGATAGTATTTCGCTTTAGATCCGTATTTGGGACGATTCCTTTTTGATCCAAATTTGTCCAGCTTAGACGTATATTTGATTTCTCATTTGCACCTTCAAGCGAGACGTTGTTTGCTAGCGTTACACCTGTCTGGAAAAATTCATTGATATTATCTGGCTGAGAAACCCAAGGAGTTGGTGTAATTGTGCTTCCTGCAGGAGCATTCAAATCTCCACCTCTAAAGCCTGGTACACTTCTAGGAGAGTCAAACTGCGGAATCAAAGTTCCTTTGTCCAATTCAGGACCCCAGCTTTCGTCTACCCCATCTGCAATACCTGATCCAGCTCCATTGACAAAGGAAAACTGTCCGTTGTTACCCTGACCATATTTGTTCTGCCACTGTGGCAATCTTAATGTATTGTCAAAAGTCGTATTGGAATTGATCGATACACCCAAGCCTTTTTTGGTTTTACCTGTCTTTGTGGTGATCAAAATCGCACCGTTAGCAGCTCTTGAACCGTAAAGTGCAGCCGCAGCTGGACCTTTCAATACTGTCATAGAAGCAATGTCATCCGGGTTGATTTCTCCGGCAGCATTACCATAATCCACTTCTTGATTCCCCGATCCAGAGGAACCCACGATGTTGTTGGAAATAGGAACTCCATCCACTACGAATAGCGGCTGATTTGCATTGATATTCAGGGAAGATTCGCCTCGGATAGTCACCCGGCTGGATCCACCTAATCCGGAGGAACTGTTGGTGATCTGCACACCAGCCACTCGACCACTTAGTGAGTTGATCACGTTGGTTTCCCGAGCTTCGGTGAACTGACTGCCATCCACTTGCTGAACGGAATAACCAAGCGCTTTAGTCTCCCGCTCTACACCCAAGGCAGTGACAACTATCTCATTGAGTGCTACTCCCTCCGAAAGAGAAACGTTGATAATTGTAGAATTACCAACCAGTTGTTCTTTTGCTTCGAAACCCACAAAAGAAAAAACAAGCGTTTCATTGCTTGCTGCCTGAATAGCATAGGAGCCATCCACATCTGATACCGTACCACGAGTGGTCCCCTTGACCAAGACTGTAGCCCCTGGTAAGGGTTCATTGTTCACATCACTTACTTTTCCTGTCACCCGGACCTGTTGGGCGAAGGAAAAATTGAGGACGAAGATCAGACAGGCTGTCGTCGTCCATTGCCAAATGCTTTTTTGAGCAATCATTTTGAAGTAGAGGTTTGGAATAAGTTAAGTTTTTGGTTAAAAATTTTACCAAAGCTATACTTTCACTGTTCCCTTGGGGTTAAACTGATTTTATCAAAAAGTGAATTAATTCTCTGTTAACACCTTGAAAAAATAGGTAAAATTGCGTTTATAATAAGAATTAGGCTGATTTAATTTCTTAACATCAGGCTTGATATTTAGAAATTATTAAAATAAGGTTAAGAAAAAATGTATATAAATATTAAACTTTTGATATTAAAAAAACCTCCTGAAGGGAGGTCGTTAACTGAATGCACATACAGGGTTTTAATCAAAGCAAATTAAACCCACCTTTTACCAAAACTACGGATGATTCATCTATGCCTTCTACAGGATCTATGGCAATCATGGACCTGTTTTTTGCACCGGGTATAACTTTTACCCGATCTAGCTGATAGCCCTGATCGGTTTTTCCTTTTTGTATCAAAACAAAATACTCACCATCTACCTCTACCAACGCATCTTCCGGTAAGGCCCAAGACCCTTGTGGATCAAGTTGGATCCGAGCCTGAACGAACATTCCGGGAAAAAGATTTATACCGGCTTTCTCATCTAAGAGATCCGCATGAACAAGAATCTGTCGATTGGCATTTACGGATTGACCTACAACGTGAATTTTCGCCAATATTTCTTCAGAAGGACTATCCGGTGCTGCGAAAGCTACTGACTGTCCCATTCTGATTCGACTGGCATCCTTTTCAAAAAGCACCAATTCAATGTGCAAATGATCTTTATTTAGCAATGTAACTGCTTTGCCAGAAACCGGTAGAAATTGACCGGGAACAGCAAAAACTTCCTCTACAAAGCCTCTGATAGGAGAAATCACAGGAACTTTAGATCGAATATTATCTGAAGTTAGAGCATCTGCATTGATATTAATCAAACTGAGTTGCTTCTTGAGACTTTGGCTTTTCGCCAAAGATCCCAGGTAATCTGCCTCTGCCTTCAGGAAATTTTTCTGTGCCGAAATTTGCTCAGAGGACAAAGTCCGCTGACGTTCAAACTCAGATTTCAGGTAATTTAATTGGCTACTGGTTTCCAGATAATCTTGCTGCAGCCGGATAAAATCTGGATTTTCCAGATAAAAGAGTACCTCACCTTTACGGACGGCCTGCCCCTCTATGAGACTTAAATCACTTACATATCCACCGAAATAGGCCGAAATTTCCTGTATCCCTTCCACGGGTACTTTCACAGTTCCTTGTACATTGATTTCGGTCGAAAAGTCACCTTTGACAGGGCTTCCCCACTCCATTTTCATAGTGTTGAATTGAGTTTCTGTAAGGAAAATTTCCTGAGAACCTTCCGGCGCTTGAGATACTTCTATCCCTTCTCCATCCGAACTTTCAGGTTTCCCGCAGCCTGAAACCAAACTTAATACGATGGCAAAAATGCCAATAGGGAGAAATTTTGAATGTATTGCTTGCATCAGTTATTCAGATATATAAGTTCTAATTGGTTGAGTTGGTAATCCAATCGGGCCTGCAAATATTGCAAGGTGATATTCCGAGAGTTTTCGATCAGCTGCACATATTGGAAAAAATCAATTTCTCCCTCTTTGAAAGAGCGAATGGCCTGTTCTCTCAATTGCGTGGAAAGGTTCAAACCCTCTGACTCATAGTATTGGATTACCTGTTGATTTTGGGCGATTGAGGCCTGAATTTTCGAATAGTTCGTCTCCAGCTTTTGTTTGAAAGCTTCCGATTCGAAGAGGATTTGCTCCTGCTGAAATCTGCCTGCTTTCACTTTTGCACTTTGGGAACCGAAAAACAAAGGAATCCCAACACCCGCCTGAAAACCGGGATAGACCTTCGCTCCAGGTTCTGGGTTGGTTCCTCGGAAAAGATCCAGATTCATATCCGGCAGTAAGTTGCGGCGGTCCACTTTTGTCTGACTTTCGGCTTGGAGATACACAGATTCATACAGCAACAATGCTGGATGATTATCCAAATCTCCCTGATCGGAAAGGTTTAAATCTTCTCTTACTAAATCAAACTCCCCTTCAATATTCAAGAGCTGACGAAGCAGGTTTTTTGCAGTTTTAATATTCCTGACCGATTCGGCCTTTTTTAAACTGATTTCTCTTTGCTTACTCTCTGCAGTGAGTTTCTCCAGAAGATTTGACTCTCCAGTCTCAAGTCTCCGGGTGGCCGCCCGGTTAAATTCCCCATAAAGACTATCAAGGAAAATGTAATTCTGTTCGAGGTCTTCCCAATACACTGCTGTGACAAAAGCCTGACTGACCTCTTTTTTGAGCATTCGGTTACTTAACTGAAGTCGAGCTGATTCCTGCATTTCTATAGCTTGAAGGACGTTTTTCTGAGCTGAGTAAACCGATGGAAACGCAAAACTCTGCCTTACACCCCAGACACGATTGTAAATTCCGTTTTCGGCCAGATCGTTTTTGTCAAATCCATAATAGACTTGGGTTTTATCCACATTCCAACCTGCATTAGATCGAGCTGCGGCCGATTCCAGGCTTTTTTGCGCAGCACGAATACCAAGATTTTGCTCTTGAGCAATTACCAGCGCTTGATCCAAGCTGAGCTTTTGTACATCAGTTTGAGAAAAAGCTGTAAAAGACAAACCCAGAAATAGAATCAAAATCGAAAGGGTGGTTTTTGGAATTCTTGTACCGTCTTCTTTTCTCGAATTAAAAAGCACATACAATACCGGCAAAACTACCAGCGTCAGAATAGTCGCCGAAATCAACCCGCCGACTACCACCGTGGCCAAAGGACGCTGAACTTCCGCACCAGCCGAACCTGAAATCGCCATCGGTAAAAATCCAAGTGCCGCTGCAGAAGCAGTCAACAAAACGGGGCGCAGTCGTTCCTTTGCTCCCACGATCACCAACTCTCGAATTGAATTAAATTTGTCTTTCATAGATTTGAAATGTTCGATCATCACGATACCGTTCAGGACGGCTATACCGAAAAGGGCAATGAACCCAACTCCCGCCGAAATACTGAAAGGCATATCCCTGATCCATAAAAGTAGAATGCCCCCGATGGCAGAAAATGGAATCGCAGTGTAAATCATAAATGCATCTCTCGTGGATGAAAAAGCGAAATACAAAAGAATAAAAATCAAGATCAGCGCAACAGGAACTGCAATCAGCAATCTGGACCGCGCTTGTTGCAGGTTTTCAAACTGCCCTCCATAATCCACACGATAACCTTCCGGAATGTCGATTTTGGAAACAATCCCCTGGATATCATCCACGACAGATTGTAGATCTCGATTTCTCACATTCACCCCAATCACTATTCTGCGTTGGGTATTGTCACGGGAGATTTTTGCGGGACCTTTGGTGTAAGTGATTTTCGCAAGTTCACTGAGTGGAACACTTCCTCCAGTTGGAAGTTGGATGGCAGCATTTTCCAAGTTGAAAATATCCTTACGGAAGGCCTCCGCAAACCGTACCACTAGGTCAAACTGTTTTTCTCCCTCGAAAACAGTCCCTGCCGTCAAACCTGCAAAACCCATAGTCACAACCTGATTTAAGTCCTCGACATTCAATCCAAACTTTGCGATTTTGGCACGATCGTATTCGATTTTCATTTGAGGAAGGCCGTCCACTTTTTCCAAAATGATATCGGCAGCTCCTTCTACTCCTTGGATTGCAGCCTCGATTTCCTCGGCAGTTTTCAGCAAAACGTCCAAATCCTCTCCAAATACTTTGATCGCCAAATCAGCCCTCACACCTGTTATCAACTCATTGAAACGCATCTCTATAGGTTGGGTAAACTCGAAATCCAAACCCGGAATTGCCTGCAGCGCCTTTTTGAATTCCTCAGCCAGTTCATCTTTGGTCTCCACGGTCGTCCATTCTGAAGGAGGATGCAAGGTTACGATCACATCACTTTCCTCCATCGACATGGGATCAGTGGGAATTTCGGCCGCACCGATTCTCGTGACAACTTGATTGACTTCGGGGAATTTCATTAGAATTTCCTCCATTTTGGTCACGGTTTCGACGGTATTTGAAAGGGTAGTACCAGTTTTCAAAACAGGTTGAATCACAAAATCCCCCTCATCCAAAGTCGGCACAAACTCCGATCCCATACTTGAAAAAAGCAGGAAAGCTCCAATCAAAATCGCTGCAGCTCCTGCAAGAACAGCCTTGGAATGCTTGAGTGCCCAATTGAGGGTCGGTTCGTAGATTCTATTCAGGAAATTGATCAGCAGAACTGAAACGTTTCTTGGTCCTGGTGCTTCTGATTTAAGAAAAAGTGAAGAAACTACCGGCACATAGGTCAAACCTAAAATCATTGCACCGATCAATGCAAAGCTGAATACCTCAGCCATTGGTCGGAACATTTTTCCTTCAACACCAGAAAGCGAAAGAATTGGTATAAAGACAATGATGATGATAATCTGTCCAAAAATAGCTGAATGCATCATTTTGGAAGCTCCTGAAAATGCGATTTTATCCTTCTCCACTTGTTTTTCGCTCTTGGTAAGCCCTTCAAAAAGTGCAGTAGATCTGGTAAATCGGAAGGCTATATATTCGACAATAATCACCGCACCGTCAATGATAATCCCAAAGTCAATCGCTCCCAAACTCATCAAGTTGGCGTCAACTCCAAAGATGTACATCATTGCAAGCGCAAAAAGCAAACTCAGTGGAATCACAGAAGCCACGACCAAACCTGAACGGAAATTCCCCAATAGCAGCACCACGACAAACACCACGATCAAACATCCCAGAATCAAGTTTTCAGCAATTGTAAAAGTCGTTCGATCAATCAACTCCGACCGATCCAAAAAGCCATTGATGACCACGCCCTCAGGCAAGGTATTTTCCATTTCGGCAATTCTTTCTTTCACCCGATCGATCGTGCCTTTACCATCTGCTCCTTTGAGCATCATGACTTGGCCTAAAACTTTTTCCCCTTCGCCATTTGCAGTGATCGCCCCAAATCGATTGGCGTGACCAAATCGAACCTCAGCGATATCACGAATGAATACAGGAGCGCCATTTCTAACATCGACTACGATATTTCCGATGTCCTCCAGGCTTGTCACCAAACCTTCCCCACGGATGAAAAAACTTTCGTTGGTCTTTTCGATGTAGCTTCCACCCGCTACGGAGTTATTTTTGCTCAGCACCTCATAGACCGATGCGAGATTGATATTCATCCCCTTCAATCGGTCAGGATTGATTGCTACTTCATATTGCTTGAGAAATCCTCCCCAAGTATTAATCTCCACTACCCCTTGAATTCCTGCCAATTGTCGACGCACCACCCAATCCTGAATCGTTCGAAGGTCTGTGATCGAATATTTGTCTTCATATCCAGGCTTGACGTCGATGATGTATTGGTAGATTTCTCCCAAACCTGTAGAAATCGGCCCCATAAACGGCGCACCAAATCCCTGTGGAATCCGCTCTTGAGCCATGATCAATCGCTCTGAAATCAGCTGCCGAGGAAGATAGGTCCCCATTTTTTCCTCGAATACTATGGTCACCACAGAAAGCCCAAACTTGGAAATGGACCTGATTTCCAGTACTCCTGGCAGATTTGACATTTCCAGTTCTACAGGATAGGTGAGATATTTCTCCACATCTTCTGTGGCAAGATTGCGGGAAGTGGTGATGACTTGGACCTGATTATTGGTCACATCAGGCACTGCACCGATCGGTAAATTAGTAAGGGCATAAATCCCAAAACCGACCCAAATAGCGCTAAAAATAAAAATGATGAGCTTGTGCCCGATACTCCACTGAATGATGCGGTCTAGCATG
>CAYTXN010000083.1:0-11448 GCA_964441195.1 uncultured Limnohabitans sp. | reverse complement strand
GCAAGACCCATGCCTGTGCCTTGGTATTCATCTTTCCGGTGAAGCCGTTGAAAAATAACAAAAATTTTATCAAAGTATTCCTCCTTGATTCCCAGGCCATTGTCCTGAACTGATATTTGGTAGACATTACCTATTTCTTCTGTTTTGACCAAGATTTTTGGTGGCACCCCTTTTCTGGCGTATTTGAGTCCATTTCCTATGAGATTTTGGACAATCTGGAAAATAGGAGTTCGATAGCAAACAATACTTTCTAACCCCTCATACTGAACTTGTCCCCCATTTTCTTCTATGTTCTTTTTATGAAGATTAATCACCTCATCGACCAATTCCTGCATAAAGACTCGCTCATTTCTTTCCTTGTCTTTGCCCACTCTGGAAAACTCCAGGAGATCAAGGATGATTTTTCTCATTCGGATCGCTCCGTCCACAGCGAAGTGGATGTATTGCTGAGCTTTCTCATCCAAACTGTCTTTATACTTCCGCTCGAGTTGAGAAAGGAAGCTGGACACCATCCGAAGGGGTTCTTGTAAATCGTGGGATGCTACGTAGGCAAAATGCTCAAGTTCCGCATTGGAAGTAGCGAGTTCCTTGGCTTGCTGCTCCAGATTTTGATTCAGGATTTGGAGGGATTGCTCGTAATTTTTTCGATCCGTGATATCTGTGATTGCTCCGATGATTCGAATTAACTTTCGCTTGCTATTTCGAATAAAAGTCGCCCGATTGATTATATAAGCGTAGGAGTTATCTTCTTTTTTAAATCGGTACTCGTCGTTCCATGAGTTGATTTCAGGATCATTCTGACAAGAAATCAATTTTTCTACCACCCTATTCTGATCCTCCGGGTGAATGAATTCAATGAGAGGTTCGAATCCATCCTGCCTATTGTGGAGCGGAAATCCAAACAAGGTTTGAAAACCTTTCCCTAAAAAAACCTTGCCTGATTCAATCTGAAAATCCCAAATGGCATCGTTGGTAGCTTCTGCCACTTTTTCAAAGCGTTCATTGGATTCACTCAAGAGCTTTTCGGACTGCTTTGCGGTAGTAATGTCCTTGAAATAAACCGTGAGTCCCGACTCTGAAGGAAAAGCCGAAATAGAAAACCAGGATTTCAATTTTCCATAATATTCTTCAAAATGAATCGTCTCTCCCGTCTCCATGGCCCGGTGGTAATTGATAAAGGACAATGTATCAGACTCTTGATTGAATATTTCCCATAGGTTTTTGCCGCAGATGTTGTCCTTTTCCACGAGCAATAATTTTTCAGCCTGGTTATTCCAATAAGTCACTGTCCAAGACTTATCTAATGCAAAGAAACCGTCTCCAATACTTTCCAAAATAGAATTTCGCTCCTGAAACAGTTGCTTGAATTCCATCTCTGTGACCTTGCGATCATGAATGTCCTGAAAACTGCCAAAGGCTCGGATGACTTTACCATCCAGCAACTGAGCCTGACCTAGGCACCGAATCCATTTTTCATTTCCTTTTGACGTGTAAAGCAAAACCTCCTGATCAAATGGCACGCCCTCATCCAAGAGCAGTTGCATCACATTTTTGACGTTTTTTTGAAATTGGGGAGGGTAAACCTGAAAGGCCTCATCAAGTAGTATTCCTTCAATTTCTGTTTCCAATATTTCTGATGTAGTGCCGTTCCATTCAAGAAAATAAGGTGTGACGCGAGCATCAATTTCCCAACTGCCAATCTTGGCCATACGGGCTGATTGCTCTAAAAGGTTTTCGAGCTTTTTCCGCTCGGTGACATCCATGACCAAGGAATCCCAAACTACTGTTCCATCTGGTTTTCTGGAAGGTATACCCATCCCATGATGCCAGCGAATCTGCCCATCTAGGGATAAAACTCGCCACTCATCGTTCCACTTTTCCAAGGTAAGCGCAGAAGATTGTATGCTCCGCTGAAGGGCATCCATATCTCCTCCAGCTGCCACCTGCGACCAGATTTTTGAACTGTCCTCCATGCACTCTTCCGGAGTGAGTCCCCAGATTAATTCAGCCCCTTTGCTGACATAGCCCAGTTCATCAGAACCATCGGGTTTGATTGTATATTGAAAAATCACACCCGGAACATTGTCAGAGACTCCTCTGAGTCGCTCTTCGATTATTTTATTGTCATGGATATCTTGAATTGACCCAAAAATTCGTATCGTTTTTCCCTGTACCTGCTCCGATTCACCGATTGCTCTGACCCATCTTTCATTGCCTTGCGCAGTGACTATGACGGCTTCAAAGTCAAATGAATTTCCTTGATTTATTGCTTGATTTACTTTTTGGGTGACCAGCTCCCGGAAATCCTCCCGGTAAAAATTGAAAGCATCATTCATGTCCATCGTATACATTTCCTCGACCTCATGGATTTCTCTAGTCACTTGAGACCAATTGAGAATGCCTTTCAACAAATCCATTTCCCAACCTCCAACTCTTGCCAATAAGGAGGCATTTTCCAGCAGCTCCTCCATTTTTTTGAATTCGGTCACATCTCTGCCATAGGCAAAGACCAATTTATTAGGGCCAAAAACATCGGAAGAATTCCAGGATATATAGCGGTATTCACCGGACTTGGTCCTGTATCTGTTTACAAAGTTGTCCGCCAATCTATTTGCTGTGGAAGTTTCTTCAAACTCCTTCTCGGTGGCTTTAAGATCATCCGGATGAAGGAAATCCGTAAAAGGCACGAATGTCAAATCCTCTTCCGAATACCCCAAAAGCTGACAGAATGCAGGGTTGACTTTGGTGAAATATCCTTTTGGTGAAGAAATCGCTAGTATATCTGGAGAATGCGTGAAGAAAAGCTTCAATTCTTCCTCCTGTTGTTTTCTTCGTAATTCAAGCCCGATAAATGGAACTAACTCATGAAGTATTCGGAAACTCGTATTTTTCTCAGTTATGAGTTCTTTGGAAAAGAGGAGACAAGCACCCAATATTTCGTCACCCGAGATAAAAGGAATGCCCACCGAAGCAATCAATCCATAGTCTGATGCCCATTTTTTTCTCAATAAATCTTTTGACTGGCTTAAGTGATTCCAAATGACCACATCCTTACTTTCCCAAAGTATGGCAGGTGATCCTCTTTTTTCCATAAGTGGATCCAAGAAGTGACTTTCTTTGGTATAGAGCTCGTTTTCCATCCAAATCCCATTAGCAGCACCTAAAATGAGATGTGTATTTTCTTGAGAAGGTAGCCAGATTTCTCCTACCTGAAAGTCTCCAATATCAGTCAGTTCGGTAAGAAGATTTTTTAAGATCTCATCTAGGGATTCTTCGGATTTGAAGTGGTTGGAAATTTTTTCCTGGGTATCTTTTAGTAATTGGATAGTGAATCGTTCGGTACGGTCCCGAAGGACACCTACCATTCGAATAGGTAGACCATCCGCATCTCTCACCATGTATGCTTGTTCTTCTACGAAGGCATAGATTCCGTCAGATTTGAGAAATCTGAATTGATTTTCCCATTTGTCCTGATCGGGATCAGTAAGAAATTGTTCCCATAAATCATCTTTTTCTCCACGATCAGCCGGATGAGTTAATTCCACCCAATTCTGCAGTCTAAATGTCTTCTGACCAAAGTCATGACCAAAACTTCTTCTAAAGCTATCGCCCCAACTGAAAATATCCCGCTGTACATCCCAGTCAAAAATGGCATCTCGGGTGGATTTGTTTACTATTTCGTAGCGCTCATTGTCTTTTCTGATTTTCTCCAAATAATCAAATTTTGCCATCACGATCCCCATAATACGATGGGCGCGTTCAAGGACATTGAGCTCGATTCCCTGGGTTGTTTTCTTTTCAGAAAAATAATTGGCTATCGTGGCCACCACCTTTCCTTGAGTGTTGAAAATCGGAAAAGACCAACACGCACCAATATTGAAGTTTTTAGCTAAGTCTCTATACTTTTCCCAATTGGGATCAGTCAAGACATCTTGAACCAAAATAGGTCGATTTAAGAAAGCCGCAGCCCCACAGGATCCTTGTCCAATCCCGATAGGCAAACCTTCAATGGCAGATATGATTCCGAGATCTAGTGACGGAGAGGCAAAATTGGACAGCATTCCATCTACAATCTTAAGGATAGACCCTTTCATATTTGGAATAATCGACTCCAACCGAAGTAGAAAATCAGAATAGATTTCCTGTTCGTTGACTTCTTCACCTAGACTACGTTCGATCAGTTCCTTTTCATATTCATCCAGTTTTTGGGAAATAAATTCCCGGGTCATATCTCGCATTGCTCCTACTACCCGGATCGTTTTTCCTTCGGAATTAGTCAGACGGATCGATCTATCACGGATATAGGCATATTCCCCGCTCCCTTTTCGAAGACGATACTCTCTTTCCCACACTTGTCGACTGGAGTCGCCCAATGCCTCCATAAATTCATTGACCGCCTTTTCCCGATCTAAGGGATGTAAACTTTCATAGATCGTATCGAAATTCTCAAAGTCAGATTTGATCTCCAAACCAAGATCTTCGCGAAATCCTTCACTTAAAAATATTTCCCGAGTGATCGGATTATAGTCATAGATACTTTCGGATCCAGCCCTCAGAATAAGCTCAAAGCGCTCATTTGCAAGTTGTAATTGAGTCTGGGCATCGATGGTCTTTGTGATATCCACAGAATTGACCACAATCCCACCAATATCGGGGTCGTCCATAAGGTTGGTAGCCACCGACTGCAGCCACATCCACTCTTTTTCTTTTGAGCGAAAGCGAAATGGTGTGAATTTGATCTGCTTTTCTTTTGCTAACAAGTCAAACTCTTCTCTCAGCAGAGGAATATCATCCGGATGGATATAAGTAAATGCATTTCTCCCCAACAGCTCCTCCACTTCCATCCCTAGATAAGATTGGTAGTTTGGACTGAGATACACATAGTTTTCTTCTGAATCAATTATGGTAATCAAATCAGCTCCTTCCAACACCAGTTTTTTAAATCTCCGCTCGCTTTGAATAAGCTTTTGCTCTGCAATAACTTCTTCGGTCACATCCTTGAAATTGTCAATGATCCCATTGATGATCGGATCGTGCAGCATACAGGTGATATTGGCAGAAAGCCACCTCCAAGTACCGTCTTTGTGAAGAATCCTTCCGGTATGGCCGGGAATAGGTATACCCGGTTGCTGAAGAGATTTCATAAAGTGAGCGCTTATTTCTTCTCTATCGTCAGGATGGGTGATATCAAAAAGATTGAGCTCAAGTGCTTCCTGTTCTGAGTAACCTAAAACTCTGGAAATAGAAGCGGAGACATAGGTTGCTTTTCCTTTGAGGTCCAGGATGGCGAATGCATCATCGCTATTCTCAATCAATGCTCGAAAACGCCTCTCTCGGGTACTCAGCTGCTCTTTGGCCAAGACCTGCTGACTGATATCAGTATGTGTACCAAACATGACCTCAGGATTGCCCTTTTCGTCCCAAGCCATCACCTGTCCTCGATCCAAAATCCAAACCCAATGGCCTTCCTTATGCCTCATCCTTACCTCACACTGATAGATTTTGGATTTTTTTTGAAGGTATTCATCCAATTGCTCGTTGGAACTAACTAAATCCTGTGGATGAATGAGGTGATTGCGGGTCCTCCGGGTAATGGTTCCCAATTCATTAAGAGTGTATCCCAACATTGCTGCCCAACCCGAAGAATAGGATAATTTTCCGCTTTTGATATTCCATTCCCAAGTACCCACCTCAGTTGCCTCGATGATATTTAGAAGCCGAAGATGCTCCTGCTCCAAATCCTTTTTTGACTTTTGAAGTAGCAATTTATCCCGACTGAATTCACAAAAAGTCACGATCTGATCGGCTAGCTTCTTTAAGGCCTTCAATTGGCTTTCGCTAAGATCCTTAGTCACAAAATCCATCACACATAGCGAACCCTTGAACCTTTCATCTCTAAATTTCAATGGGATTCCAAAAAGAAACGCAAAACCCTTTTTCTGGGAGACCAAAGAATGTGTTCTGAACCTCTCATCACCTCTCATATCCTGAACTAAAAGAAATTCGTCCGGGTGAGAAAGTGTCAGTTCCGAAAGAGACTTACACTTTACTAAATCGTTTGACTTTAGACCAAAGCTGGATTGAAAAATAATTGTCATCCCATCAAATAAAGAGATAAAGGCCACTGGAGCCTGACAAATTAACGAAGCGAGCTCGGTCAGCTCTTCAAACTCTTTAGCCGGGAAGGCTTCTTTTGAAATACCGAAAAAGCCATCCTCTATTTCGCTGTTATATTTTGGCAAACTCATTTGCTCATATTGATAAAAGTCTTAATTAAAATAGAAAAGAATTTTGGTAAGTGAAGAAACTTCAACTAAGAAAATTTAAGGTAGTTGAATTATGAAAATAAAGCTATACAATCTTCTGTAAGATAATAAAAATGGATACAAGCTATTCTGCCGCTAAATGAATTATCTATTGAAAATCAAATGGAAGACTCGGATCTGAATTCAACTTCCTGCATTGCCTCCAAAAGCTACTTTTCAATTTTGGCACTCCCCCTTTTATTTTTTAGCTTTTAGCATCCTAACTCAAAACCCAACCTGCTATGAAAAAAAGTAATTCTTCCCCCATTTTGAATTGGGGAGTCCTGATTTTTAGCGTTTTTACTTTTTCCTCCTGTCAAAAACCTACCGAAACTATTGTCGAGGTCGAAACGCAATCCACCACTTTACTCAAAGATTATGTCCATGCGCCTGACTCTACATTTCGCTACGAAATCGTCCACTCCGTACCCGGAGAAACAAGCGATTTTCATGTGCTGAAAATGTACTCACAACACTGGCTGACACCAGATATCGTGGATCAGACAGAATGGTGGCACTGGGTTTCCATCGTCATTCCTAAAAACACACCACACGAAACCGGCATGCTCTGGATCGGCGGCGGCAGTACCAATTCCAAAATGCCTGAGAAACCGGACCCGCTGATTATGGCTGCTTCCTTACAAACCAATTCGATTGTCGCACAGATTCACAATGTTCCCTTTCAGCCGATCACGTTTGCCAATGACTCATTCGGTGAGCGATATGAGGATGAGATTATCTCTTATGGCTGGAGAAAATTTCTCGAAGGCGGTGCCAAAGATGAAGATGCAATCTGGCTGGCTCGATTCCCGATGACCAAAGCAGCCAAACTGGCCATGGATGCTATGACTGCTGTCGTCAAAGAAAAATACAATAAGAATCTCAGCAGCTTTGTGGTGGGTGGTGCTTCCAAGCGAGGCTGGACTACTTGGACCACCGCTGCGGTAGATGATCGTGTTGTGGCGATTATTCCGGTAGTGATTGATTTACTGAATTTGGTCCCCTCGTTTGAGCATCATTGGAGAAATTATGGCTATTGGGCACCAGCAGTGGGAGATTATGTTCGTGAAGGTGTAATGGACTGGGTGGGAACACCGGAGTTTGACCGAATGATGGAGATCACCGAACCCTATTCTTTCCTGTCAGAATATGACATGCCAAAGCTTCTGATCAATGGGTCTGGAGACGAGTTTTTCCAACCTGACAGCTGGAAATTTTATTGGGATGCTTTACCAGGTGAAAAGCACGTAATGTACGTTCCCAACTCCGGTCATGATGTGGGAGACTCCGATGCACTGCCCAATTTGATTTCATTTTACGAATCTATCCTGAACAAATCTCCGAGACCAAGCTACGAATGGAAAGTTGATGGCAATAAAATATTGGTTAAAACTGATCCAGCAAATCGTCCCGTGTCAGTTAAACTCTGGTCGGCATTCAATCCCATGGAACGAAATTTCATGGTCGATGTCTTTGGCCCAAATTGGGTGGCTGAAGAAATCACCTTACCCGAAAACGGAGAACTGGAAGTGTTGATGAATACCCCGGAAGAAGGATTCAGAGGGTATTTCGTCGAACTCACTTTTGCAGGCGAAAGTCCACTAAAAGTTACCAGCGGAATAGAAGTATTGCCAAGAGACTATCCTTTTGAGCCATTTGTCTCAAAGCGATCTACGGCTATTTCTTCAAATTAAATTTCTTGAAAATTGTAAGTGGTTGGAACTACTCACCATTTACCCTTTACCATTTACAAGACAAATCATGAAGAACCCACACTTGATTATCTCCGCTTTTCTACTCCTTTTTCCATTAAAAAGCATGTCTCAATCTCCAGCAAACTACGACGAAAGCAAAGTTCCAGCATTAGTTCTTCCAGATCCTTTTGTCAGTGAAAAAGGGCATTTGATTCAGTCTGTTTCAGATTGGGAAAATATGCGCAGGCCGGAGATTTTTAAGCTTTTTCAGGATGAAGTTTATGGCCAAATCCCAACTGATTTCGATGCAATTTCCTTCTCAGTAGTAAAAGAAACCACCAATCCTTATCCGGAAATTACTGAGCTAGAGGAAGTAAATATCACGATCGAGAGGAAGGGAAAAAGCCACACGATGCGGATTAATTTTTTCCTTCCGAAAACAGGAATTGGTCCTTTTCCGGTGATTTTGGTGATTAATTATCTTCCAAAATATTCCGATGGGAAATTAGTTGATGAGGCATTTTGGCCCGTCCCGGAATTGATTCAGAGAGGTTTTGCCACGGCTTCCTTCCACGTAGAAACTGTGGCTCCGGATATTGCAGAAAGCTTTCAATCCGGCATTATTTCCACGCTTTATCCCGAGCAAATCGGACAACCTAATGGATTAAAGGCACTGGGAGCATGGGGTTGGGGAGCGATGCGTGCGATGGACTACTTCGAGCAGCATCCTAAAATCGATTCAAAAAAATCCATTCTAGTCGGCCATTCCCGAACCGGAAAAGCAGCACTATGGGCATCAGCCAATGACCCACGATGGGCTGTAACCTACGCCAATGAATCGGGTTGCGGAGGTGCAGCTCTGTCCAAGCGGAAATTTGGAGAAACTGTGGGAGTTATTAGCCGGAGTTTTCCTCATTGGTTTGCAGATAATTTCAGAAAATATATTCAAAGAGAGGAAATACTTCCTCTCGATCAGCATCTGCTTCCGGGACTGATTGCTCCAAGAGGCGTCTATTACTCAAGTGCGCGAGGCGACCAATGGGCCGATCCTAAAGGAGAATACCTTGGAATCCAGTTGGGAAGTCGGGTGGCTGCAGTGATTTATGATAAAAAGGCGGTTTTTGATCAAGAGTTTGAAGCGCTCAAAGGACCGGTTCATTTGGAGTCTATGGGGTATCATATTCGGGAAGGCGAGCATAACTTGACTTGGGAGGATTGGAGGTTGTTTTTGGAGTTTGTTGAAAGAAATTTGTAAAACAGAAATCCCACTATCTTTAGTTTTCAGGAACCTTATTTGCTTAAAAATGGACCTAAATTAAAGTAACTTGTTACCTTAAGAGCGTCAAATAATCATGGACCTATCAGTAATCAATACAGAAACGGAATACGAGCATCTACTGGATAGGATATATGATCAATTTGAAAAAAAGGTAGACCAAAACACTTCTGATGGGAAAAAACTTAAGGAAGCATTGTTGATGGTTAAGGAATATGAAGATATAAATTTTCAAATTCCAGATCCAAAATAGAAATCAAGCCGCTATAATTTTGAATCAACTCAGTGAAATTGTAGTTTAACAATTAGACTATGGAAAAATTAACTTTAAATATCCCGGAAGATAAATTTGAACTTGTCAAGAAAGCATTGATTAGTTTAGGTGTTGATTTTAATGTTGAAAAAAAACCAAAAATAACTGATTATAAGCAGGACTTGAAGAAAATTTCTGTTTGGTCGGAAAAAAGCATTAATGAAATAGAAAATGCTAAGAGCGCTTTCAATTCCCTGAAAATTGAAGAATGGTAATCGATACTGGAATTTTTATTGATCATCTTAGAAAGAAGGATAAAACAAAGTCCATACTTTTTTCTGTTGCTTCAAATCCCAGACTATGTCTTTCAGTAGTAACTCAATTTGAACTTTTAGCAGGGGCCAACAGTGAACCCAAAAAACTGGAGTTGGATTTATTGATCAACCCCCTTGAAATCCATCCATTCAACAAGGAAACTGCAAAATGGGCTTCAATAATTTTTCAAAAATTAAAATCAAAAAACGAGCTGATTGAATTTCGAGATATTTTTATTGCTGCCACATGCCTTGAGCATGATCTACCCATTCTAACACTTAATAATAAGCACTTTCAAAGAATTGAAGGATTGACTCTATTTGAGTACTAGGTTTTTTGGAAACACCAACAGGTCACTGCCGGACGGTTTCGAGGAAAAGTCAGGCTTTTTTGTTAGGTTAAACGATCCGTTTTGCACCTCAAATCAAATGACCTATGCTTCAGTTTATCTCCTTTTTGAGCCTCCTGGGCATTGTTTCTTTTTCTTCAAAAGACAAACCTGCGATCAAAGTACTCTCCTCGGGTTTCATCTACGAAACCGCTCCTTTCCCCTCTTGCCATGCTTCTACCCTACTTGAAACACCGGACGGTGTGATGGCCGCTTGGTTTGGCGGCACATACGAGCGGCATCCTGATGTAAGTATTTATACAGCACACCGAAAAAACGGATCTTGGTCCACACCAGCCATGGCAGCAGATGGAATTGAAAATGAAGTATTCAGAAACCCAACCTGGAACCCCGTTCTTCACCGAAAAAATGACGGGAAAATCGTCCTATTCTACAAGGAAGGTCCAAATCCAAGAGAATGGTGGGGACACTATAAAGTTTCAAGCGATGAAGGTAAAACTTGGTCTGAGGAAACCCAACTCCCTCCGGGATTTTTGGGTCCGGTGAGAAATAAGTCAGTCGAACTCCCAAACGGTCAATTGCTGCATCCAAGCAGCTTCGAAATAAATCATGTCTGGACTTCCCATATCGAACTGTCCGATCCCGATCTCAAAAACTGGGAAAAAGTGGAGCTGAAAGGTCCTTTCAATGCCATTCAACCTACCGTCCTTTTTCACCCAAACAATAAAATCCAGGTCCTTTGCCGAACCCAAGAAGGCGTAGTCGCCACAGCTTGGTCTAGCGACAATGGGAAATCCTGGACGACCCTTGAGGCCACAAACATGGATAACAACAACTCCGGAATTGATGGAGTTACACTCCAAGATGGCTCACATCTATTGGTAGCAAATCCACTGAAAAAAGGCCGAAACAAACTTTCGCTTTTCGGATCCACTGACGGAATCAACTGGAATGAAGTGCTGGTATTGGAGGATGAAAAAGAAGGGGAATTCAGCTATCCTGCAATCATCCAAGCCACAGACGGCACTGTTCACATCAGTTACACTTACAATCGAAAAAAGATCAAGTACCTCCACCTGAGCCTTTAATTTTTTTAACAAAAACCCAAAATCAATGAAGCCTTTTAATTCTTTTCATGGGATAATTCCCCCGATGATTACCCCCTTAAATTCAGATCTATCGCTGGATGTACCTCATGCCGAAAAGCTTATTGAGCACATGATCGAAGGAGGAGTTCATGGTATTTTCATTCTCGG
>CAYTXN010000082.1:0-11484 GCA_964441195.1 uncultured Limnohabitans sp. | reverse complement strand
CAAAAACTGGTTAAAGTATTCCCACTGACTATTCCAATCGGAATGGAAAAGGTCGCCTAGAAAATAAGTATGGGTTGGTTGCAGCTCCAACTGAAGTTTTTTGAGTTGAAAAAGATCAGAATCATGAACCGGTTCCGGAATTGGAATGCCTGACTTTCTGAAGTGTGCTGCTTTTCCAAAATGAAGATCCGCAATTAATAAAATCCTTAAGCTCTGGATCCAAAGAGCTTTTTCTTTCAAAAGTGTAAGCACAAGTCCTTCAAATTCGATTTGGACCTTGGTGTGATTCTTGGTTGAATTATTCAATTCATGCATAACAATTTCAAAGCTATTCGTATTTAAGTAGATCAAAACTTAATTTTTATGAAATGCCCATGAGAAAGGTTTCTCAATCAGGGGAATGATTATCATTTGTGCGAGATTCCATGTTGCATTCAAAAAATCAAATAATAAATATGAAATCGAGACAGTTTGCTTCAGTTCTTATTTTACTTCTTATGGGATTAGGCTTGGAAGCAAATGCACAAGCCGAAAATAAAATATTGGGACTTTGGTACAACACTGAAAAGACCGCTCAGGTTGAAATAATTAAAAGCGGAGCGGATTTCATTGGTAAAATCGTTTGGCTCAAAGAACCAAATCCAAATGGTCAACCTGCTACGGATAAGGAAAATCCCGACTCAAAATTAAAGCAAAGACCTCTGATGGGATTGGCTCTCTTGAAAGGTTTGAAGTATTCGGGTGGGATGTGGAAAGGTGGTGAAATATATGATCCAAAAACTGGCAAAACGTATTCTTGTGAAGTCAAACTTAAATCAAATTCTATATTGGAAGTAAAAGGATATTTAGGATTTTCTTTTGTAGGAAGAACCGTCGAATGGACGAGAGTAAAGTAAAAAGAGGCTGTCTCAGAAGTACCTAATGTCACATTGAACTAAGTCGAAATGTTGTCCAATTTCCTAGAAATGGCCTTCGAATCCGCTCAGGTTGACACTGGAATTCTTTTTGAGACAGCCTCTTTTCATTTCTGCTCCAAGTAAAATGATTTGAGAAAATAAGTCAATTGCTCAAATTCAATCAGGAATGCATCATGACCGGCAGTTGATTTTATTTCCTTGTAAGTCCCTCTTTTAACTTTTTGGCTAATGAATTGACATTCGGCAGGAAGGAAAAGAAGATCTGAATTCACGCCAATAGTCAACACTCTAGCTTCGATTTTTTCCAAAGCAGTTTTTACTCCACCTCGTCCTCTTCCCAAATCATGGCTGTCCATGGCTTTGGATAGGGTCCAATAGGAGAGCGCATTAAACCGTTTCGCAAGTTTTTGACCTTGATATCTTAAGTATGAGGAAGCCCTAAATCCATCCAGTTTTTCAGCATTCTCACTTTGTTTAATTGAGAGATCATCAGGATGTCGATAGGTAAGCATTGCGATGGCGCGGGCAGTTTCCAGACCTTTTGACCCTGCCATTTCATTACATTCGCCCCAAGTACAATCCGATTCGATTGCCATGCGCTGAGTCTCATTAAATCCAATAACCCAAGGTGAAGTTTTAGCAGTGGAAGCCAAAATTACCGCATTTTCAAGCTTTTGGCCCAAAGTCAGCGACCATTCTAAACTTACCTGACCACCAAGGGATCCGCCAATCAAGGTCTGAATTTTTTCAATCCCAAGATGAATTCTTAGCCTTTCCAAACTAGCTGCCAAGTCACGTGTAGTTAATTGCGGAAAGTCATAATAAAAGGGAGTTCCGGATTCTGGATTTTCGCTGAAAGGATGTGTAGAACCATAGCAGCTTCCCAGGAGATTTGCACAAATGATGAAGTGAGTGGCAGGATCGAAGAATTTATCTTCCCCGATCAAGCCATTCCACCATTCTGCGGCATTTGAATCTCCTGTGAGCGCATGGACAACCCAGATTACATTCGATCTTTCTCCATTCAATTGACCATAGGTGGTAAAGGCGAGATCAAAACTTTTTAGAATTTCGCCTGATTCCAAAGTCAAAGATTCAATCGAATGAAAAACTTCCTCGGACATAGTTAAATCAGCGTAGTGGCTTGTCAAATTCATTTGGGGTAATTAGATTTTTTCGAATGCTTGCTGCAAATCAGCCTTGATATCGTCGATATGTTCGATGCCTAGTGAAATCCGGAGAAGGCTAGGAGTTACTCCGGCTGCCTTTTGTTCTTCATCGGAAAGTTGCTGATGTGTAGTCGCAGAAGGTTGAATAATCAGCGTTTTGGCGTCCCCAACATTAGCTAGGTGAGAAATCAATTCCAGGTTATTGATTAATGATGATGTTTGTTCTTTGCTTCCTTTGATCTCAAAACTTAAAACTCCACCAAATCCATTTTTCAGATATTTTTTACCCAAAGCATGGTAAGGGGAAGAAGTAAGTCCTGGATAATTTACTTTAGAAACTTTCGGATGAGCCTCCAACCATTTGGCTATTTCAAGTGCATTTTCAACAGTCCGCTGAACTCGAAGGGATAAAGTCTCAATTCCCTGAAGCAAAAGGAATGAGTTAAATGGACTGATTGCAGGACCAAAATCTCTTAATCCTTCTACTCTGGCACGAATTGCAAAGGCGATATTTGGAAGACCAAGAGGATTATTTTCTCCAAATACTTGCCAGAAGTTTAAGCCATGATATCCTTCTGATGGCTCAGAAAACTGTGGATACTTTCCATTTCCCCAATTGAAGTTTCCTGCATCTACTATAATTCCACCAATGGAAGTTCCGTGACCTCCAATCCATTTGGTAGCTGACGAAGTGACAATATTTGCACCATGAGCAATAGGTTGAAATAAATAGCCTCCTGCTCCGAAAGTATTGTCCACAACCAATGGGATATCGTGTTTTTTGGCTAAGGAAGCGATCGCATCAAAATCAGGGATGTTAAATTCTGGATTTCCAATGGTTTCCAGATAAATGGCTTTTGTTTTAGAGTCAATGAGCTTTTCAAAAGCTTCCGGAGAATCGCCTTTTGCGAAGCGAGCTTCAATTCCAATTCGCTTAAATGCTACTTTGAATTGATTATAGGTACCTCCATAAAGAAAGGTGGTAGAAACAAAGTTGTCTCCAGCCTCCATGATGTTGTTCAATGCTAAAAACTGTGCGGCCTGACCGGAAGAAGTAGCTACAGCTGCGACACCGCCTTCAAGAGCGGCTATTCTTTTTTCAAAAACATCCGTGGTAGGATTCATGATCCTAGTGTAGATGTTTCCAAATTCTTTTAATCCAAACAAATTGGCTCCGTGTTCTGCACTGTTAAACACGTAGGATGTCGTTTGATAAATGGGTACGGCCCTAGAATTGGTTGTTGGGTCGGGTGCTTGACCAGCATGAAGCTGAAGTGTTTCGAATCGATAGTTTGCTGACATGACTTTTTAGGTTAAAGGGTTTGAAAAACAGTTTAAATCCCAAGGAAATTCGATGGGAAGAATTGAATCAAGCTGAGAATTGCCGAGAAGCACCACTTTGAAAACCACGCAAATCGAACTGTAGGTTTTCTGAATAAAGGAGGATAGAGTGTTTTTTCATATTGCAAGAGATTTATATTTCCGAGTGAGAATAGCTCATTCGGCAGGAATTGGCACCTTTCCACCAATGCGGATGGTTGCCAGAGGGTCAATGAGCCTGTCTCTCGCCTCTTCTGTATAAATCCTCACACCAAAAAGTGAAAGGATATGCAAATAAAAAACCGGAAACTGAGATTTCAAAATAGAAATGCAGCTTCCGGGTAAATTTTAATTAAAGTTCTGAATCGTCGTATCTAAACACAGGGTGAATAACGTTAAAATCTGGTTTGATCGTGATCAGCTCCTTGACGAGGCCATTGGAAAGTCCATAAACCCAACCATGAACTTCAGGAGAATTTCTAGCTTTCCACGCTTTTTGAATGATTGATGTTTTGATCAAATCCTGACACTGCTCCAATACATTAAACTCAACCAGCTTATTCACTTTTTCTGAGTGGGTAGGCTCTTTGTCTATTTCTGATTGATGGGTTTTATAGACTTCTTTGATGTTTCGAAGCCACTTATTAATTAGTCCAAAGGATTTATTTGTCACAGCAGCATCCACACCACCGCAGCCATAATGTCCGCATACGATGATATGATCTACTTTGAGATATTCAACGGCATATTGTAGTACAGAGAGCATGTTTAGATCTGTGTGTACTACCATATTGGCTATGTTTCGATGTACAAAGATTTCACCTGGATCAGTACCGGTAATCTCATTTGCTGGTACACGACTATCCGAGCATCCGATCCAAAGGAAATTGGGTTTTTGTTGGTGAGATAGCCTTTCGAAAAATTGTTTGTCTAGCTGATTTTTTTCTTCTGACCAGGCTTTATTCTGAAGTAGAAGCCGTTCGTAGTGATTCATGCGTTTTCTTTCAAATTATAGTCAAATCCTTCAATGTCCAAAGTAATGTTTTTTTCGTGAGCCGACTCTATGAAATCATTCAATACATCTCTTATGTCCTGATCAATGAATTTTGCTTTGTAACCATTAATTATTACAAAACTATTTTCTGGAATTGATGCGAGTTTATTCTTCAGAGGAGCCTTGTTAAGAAAAGAGACATCTTTATGAAGCTTCACCAAGTAATTTCCATTGAGTTCTGTTACCAGGATTGCTTGCTTGAAATTAGTTTTAATCACAAAAAACATTCCGACTACCATTCCTATACCAATTCCTACTAATAAATCAGTAAACAAAATTGCGATTATCGTTGCCACAAAGGGGAGAAACTGATCCAGTCCTTTTTCCCATTCATGAACAAAAATGGATGGCTTGGCCAGTTTAAATCCAACCATAAACAATACAGCCGCCAGACAACTAAGCGGGATCATATTCAGGATTCTTGGAATTGCCAAAACCAAGACTGCAAGTAAAATACCATGGAAAATAGCTGACAATTTAGTCCGAGCCCCAGATGCTATATTTGCCGAGGTCCGCACTATTACAGCTGTGACGGGTAATCCACCTATCAATCCTGAAAAAGTGTTTCCTACACCTTGAGCCACTAGTTCGCGGCTGGCTGGACTTATTCTTTTTTGGGGATCCATTTTATCTCCAGCTTCTAAACTCAATAAACTCTCAATACTTCCTATGATCGCAATAGTCGCTGCGATCACCCAGAAACTGCTTGTTCCGATCATTCCAAAATCAGGAAGTGTAAATAGTGATCCCAATTCATTTATTCCACCTAAAATCGGAATTGTAACCAGATGCTCGTTATCCAAAAACCAATCAGGTTTGAATGAAAGATAAAGTTGGTTTATTAAAATACCTGCAACTACTGCCCAAAGCGCAGCTGGTACAGCACTTAAAATTTTATTCTTTTTAATTTTGGGATGATCAAAACCAATCAAAATCAACATGGCAATAATGACAATCGGAATAGCTCCTGGACTAAAATATTGAATAGCGAGCCAGATTTCAGAAAAGGTGTTTTGATTGTCCATTTGTCTAAATGCTAAATCACCCATTTGGTCCTTGTCATATCCAAGTGCATGAGGGATTTGCTTTAAAATCAAAATTAATCCGATGGCCGAGAGCATTCCTTTGATTACCGAGTGCGGGAAATAATACCCAATCACCCCTGCTTTCAGAACACCCATGGTCAATTGGATCAAACCAGCCACTACCAATGCTGCAAGAAAAAGAGGAAAAGTCCCAAGGGAACTGATCGAATCCAAAACAATCACAGTCAAACCGGCAGCTGGACCACTGACACTCACATTAGAACCAGATAAAGAACCAACTACGATTCCGCCAACTATTCCTGCGATCAACCCGGACATTGGAGGTGCTCCACTTGCAATTGCAATACCGAGACAAAGCGGTAAGGCTACAAAAAATACAACCATGCTTGATTTTAGGTCATATTTTAAGTTGCTTCCAAAAAGCTCATTCATAGGAAATTGTTTGGGTTAATTCGTGTTCAACATAAGACTATATGATCAAAGGTAAAATTATTGAAACGAATCTTGAGAAAAATTCAATGAACGGAAGGACTATTTCATTTTATTAAACCTTGGATGCGGTGGTCGATCTGTTGGAAATCAAAGTTTTCAATAGCCACTATCATTTTATTTTTAATCTCTTCCAAACCAAGATTTCCAATACTACCCTCATGGGTGTGATTTAGTTGATTTTGGTCAGGAGCAAATTGATTGGCTTCTATTTCCAATCCCACTCGTTTGTATGCATCACGGAATGGAACTCCTTGTAACACTAGCTCATTCACGACTTCCACTGAAAAAAGATGCTTATAAAATGAATCTTCCAAGATTTTCTCCCGCACCTTTATTGACTTAAGCATAAAAGTAGACATGATTAGACAGGCTTTGAGTTTTTCAATTCCTGGAAAAATCTCCTCTTTCAATAATTGCAAATCACGATGATATCCAGTACTCAAATTAGTCAGAATATACCCAACAGTTGTAGGTATTCCCTGAATCTGATTTGTTTTTGAACGAATCAACTCAAATACATCGGGGTTTTTTTTATGGGGCATGATGCTGCTTCCGGTTGTCAAATCATCCGGGAATGAGATAAAAGCAAAATGCTGATTCATGAATAGACAGACATCAGCTGCCAGTTTATTCAGCGTTCCAGCTATTCCTGCCATTGCAAAAGCCAATGTTCTTTCTGTTTTACCCCGGCTATTTTGAGCGTTGATTACATTATGATGCAAGTCAGCAAATCCCAGTAATTCTGTAGTCAAAGTTCTATCCAAAGGAAAACTTGAACCATATCCAGCAGCAGAACCCAATGGATTTTTATTACTTAAGTCAAAAGCAGCTTTTAGAAATCCCATATCCTCAGTCAAGCCTTCAGCAAATGAACCAAACCAAAGCCCAAAAGAAGAAGGCATCGCCAGTTGGGTGTGGGTGTAGCCTGGCATCAGGTCTTTTCTATGCTTTTCGGATAGGGTAATAAGCAAGTCAAACAATTCTTTGCATTCCTCTACTATTTCTCGGATCGCTGCACGATAATACAGTTTGAGATCCACCAAAACTTGATCATTTCTGCTTCTTCCACTATGGAGTTTTTTTCCAACTTCTCCATAGCGCTCGGTGAGCAAAAACTCCACTTGAGAATGAACATCTTCTACACCAGCTCCAATGCTGAATTTGCCCTGCTCGATTTCAAAGTAGATTTCTTTCAATCCTTTTTGAAGAATCTCATTTTCCTCGGAGGTTAAAAGTCCGATTTTTGCCAACATTTTCGCATGGGCCATAGAGCCTAAGACATCAAAAGGAGCGAGGATCAGATCAAATTCTGGATCCCGGCCAATAGTGAACTGTTCTACTTCCTTTTTGCTGCCAGTGGCTTTTTGCCAGAGTTTCATAATTCTTTAGGTTAGCTGAGTTCAGCGTATTTGGTGATGATTGAAATATAACCTTCAATTCCTTTTCTGATTTCTTTCAGAAAAATGAATTCGTCGGCTGAATGAGACCTTGCAGAATCGCCAGGACCAATTTTGACAGAAGGCCAAGGAATAAGTGCCTGATCAGATAGGGTAGGACTACCAAATTTTTCAAGTTCTAGTTTTTCAGCGACCCGATACATCAAGTGACCATCCAGCAAATGGGAGGATTGCAATCTCATCGAGCGAGGCGTAAGCTCTGCTTTTAGATTGGACTCCAATTCTTCAAATGCCTCCTGCAAAGTGTAAACATCTGTCACCCGCACATCCAAAGTGTATTCGCACAGTTCTGGAACCACATTGTGTTGTTGACCTGCTTTGATCACTGTTGCGGTTACTTTTGTCCGTCCTAAAAATGGACTGGATTTCCTGAATTGAAAGTTTCTTATTTCATCTAGATCCTCCAAAGCTAGATAAATTGCATTGATGCCTTCTTCCCGTGCGGCATGGCCAGCCTTTCCATGGATTTTGGCATCGATGACCAAAAGCCCTTTTTCCGCAACTGCAAGTCGCATCAGAGTCGGTTCACCTACGATCGCCAGTTCAGCTTCTGGGAGCTGGGAAATGATCGAAGAAATTCCATTTGCACCGGAAATCTCTTCCTCAGCAGAGGCGATTAAAAGTAGGTTAAATGGCAATTCCTTTTGGATAAAATGGCAAAATGCAGCAATCAGACTTACTAATGGCCCTCCCGCATCATTGCTTCCCAATCCGAAAAGTTTTCCATCTTCTACGATAGCCCGGTGTGGATTTTTGGTGTAACCGGAATTTGGTTTAACCGTGTCGTGATGAGAATTTAACCAGACTGTTGGCAAGACAGGGTTGTATTCACTTGCAAAAGCCCAGACATTGTTTCCATTACGATTGACTTCAATATTCTTTTGTTTCAAAAAATCTTCGATCCGATCTGCTGTGCCATTTTCCTCTTTGGAGAAAGAAGGTATTTCGATTAAATCCTTTAGTAAGTGGACTGCTTCTTCAAAAAGTGTATCTGAATTTTCCATTAGAAAAGATCGTATCGATTTCGCTCAATGGTTGTTCCTGAAAGTTTCCCCTTTGCTGCTAGCAAAAGATTTTCGGCTTTACCGATCCAGACATGATTCACACCTTTTTCCAAAGCGGCAAAGGCATTATCTAGCTTTGGAATCATTCCTGAATGGATCACATTTTCTTTGCGTAGCTCAGCATAAATGTCCTCATTGATTAGAGGTATGATGGAATTGTCGTTCTTCTCATCGACTAATACGCCGCTTTTGTTGAAGCAAAAATACAAATTCACCTGATGCTCAGAGGCCAAGCTAGTAGCTAGCGCAGAAGCAATGGAATCCGCATTAGTATTTAGCAATTGACCTTTCTGGTCGTGTGTGATTGCATTGACTACCGGATTTAGTCCTGCACTGAGCAAGATTTTAATCAAATCAGTGTTGACTTCTTGAATATCACCAACAAATCCAAAATCAATCCCTTTCACGGGACGTTTGATGGATCTAATCAAATTACCATCAGCGCCGGTCATTCCTATGGCATTTACTTTCAGCGCCTGAAGTTTTGCCACCATATTTTTATTAATCAAACCGGCATAGACCATTGTAACTATATCAAGCGTGTCTTTGTCAGTGATCCGGCGTCCATCTACCATTTCAGGCATCACCCCCATTGATTCTCCAAAGCGAGAAGCCATTATTCCTCCACCGTGAATGAGAATTTTATTTCCGGGAAACTTTGCAAAAAGGACTAAAAATTCATCCAACTTCTCCGGGAAGTCTATGACGTTGCCACCGATTTTTATGATTGATATTTTCATATTCAACTAGCTCAAAAAGAGATTAACCCAGGATTTTACTTAAAACCGACTGAGCAGCATAAATTCTGTTTTCTGCTTGCTTTTGAACCAAAGAGCGTGCCCCGTCTAAAATTTCATCTGAAAGTTCCAAATTTCTTCTCACAGGTAAGCAATGCATCACTTTAGCGTGTTTAGCTTTTTTTAGATGTTTTTCAGTCAACATCCAAGTATCATCAGTGTAGAGAATTTTCCCATAATCATTGAAAGATGACCAGTTCTTAACATACACAAAATCAGCATCTTCAAGCGCTTTACTTTGATCGAATTCTATGGTTGCGCCTTTTGTAAATTTTTCATCCAAATTATAGCCTTCCGGATGGGTAATCGTGAGCTCGTGCCCCATTCCCAATGTCCATTCTGCAAAGCTATTAGCAACTGCATGTGGAATTGCCTTAATATGTGGGCCCCAAGTCAGGACGACTTTTGGTTTTCTTTTTCCTTCAGAAAATTCCTGAATGGTGATCTGATCTGCCAAACTCTGAAGTGGATGGCGGATAGCTGATTCCAAACTCACCACTGGCTTGCCGCAATATTTAACAAATTGGCCAAAAACAAAGTCAGTGACATCCTCCTCGTGATTAGTAAGTGAAGGAAATGCTCGAATGGCGAGAATATCAAAATATGAACCTAAGACTCCGGCGGCATCCTTGATGTGCTCGACTGTGCCTTTGTTCATAATTGCACCTTCCTTCATTTCCAAAGCCCAACCTTCTTTATCCATATTCAGAACGATTGCTTCCATGCCAAGATTTTGAGCAGCAATCTGTGTGCTGACTCGTGTTCGAAGTGATGGATTTAAGAAGATGCAACCAACTCGCTTACCCATGCCTTTGGCAAGGTCCAATCTTGGATTGGATTTATAGGCAATTGCAAGATCAATTAATTCCTGACCTAGTTCTCGGGATTCGAATTTCGTAAAATGCTTCATTTAAGGCGAATAGGGGGTAAAAAAGCTTAGTTACTAAGAATCTCTTTCAAAGCGACCAAGAACGAATTTAATTGATTCCATTCTACTGACAAAGGTGGCAGCAATCGAATGGTTTGCTTTTTGGCGGCAGATCCAGTGAAAATATGGTATTTTTTCACCAATTCTGATCGGACTGGTCCCGCATCTCGATCTAAATCAATTCCGATCATCAGACCTTTGCCTCTGACTTCAGTAATTCCAGGTATCTGCTTCAGTTCTTCGATCAACTTTTCTCCAAGTTCTAAAGCTTTATTCTGCAAGTTTTCTTTTTCTAAAACTTCCAAAACTGCAAGTCCAGCAGCACAGGCCAAGTGATTTCCACCGAAAGTAGTGCCAAGCAAACCGTGACTAGCTTTGAAATCCGGAGAAATCAAAAGCCCACCAATCGGAAATCCGTTTCCCATTCCTTTAGCCATAGTGATCAAATCAGGCATGATTCCTTCCACCCACTGATGGGCGAAAAATCTACCGGTTCTTCCATAGCCCGATTGAACCTCGTCGAGAATCAGTTTGGCTTCATATTTTTTAGCCAAAGCAGAAATTCCAAGTAAGAATTCTGCGGATGGAACTTGAATTCCTCCAACTCCCTGGATTCCCTCAATGATGATACCAGCGATTGTATTGCTTTTCAAAGCTTCTTCTACAGCTTCCAAATCTCCCCAAGGTAGGATGTGGAAATCAGTTCGTGCATTGCAGGGGGCGACTATTTTCGGATTATCAGTCAAAGCAACAGCTCCGGAAGTCCTGCCATGAAAAGAACCTGAAAAGGCAATAAAACCAGCTTTCCCTGTTGCAAAAGAAGCCATTTTAATAGCGTTCTCATTTGCTTCTGCCCCTGAATTGCAAAGAAATAGGGCATAATCATGTAGGCAAGAAAGATGTCCAAGCTTGTCTGCAAATTCCTTTTGAATGGGAATCTGAATAGAATTGGAGTAAAAAGCGATCTGGTCCAGCTGATCTTTGATTCGCTTCACATAGTGTGGATGGGTATGACCGATGGAAATCACCGCGTGACCTCCATAGAGATCCAAATATTCCTGACCCTGATCATCCCAAAGTTTGCAACCTTCAGCTTTGACCAAAGTGACTGGAATGAGGGGATATACGTCGAATAAATTCATTTCGATTGTTGATTTACGAATTACGATTTACGACACTTCAATTTCGGATTTCGGAATTTTGATGTCGGATTTCCGAAATCCGAAATCCCACATCCGAA
>CAYTXN010000081.1:0-11534 GCA_964441195.1 uncultured Limnohabitans sp. | reverse complement strand
TATCAGAACTCGTTTTTGCATCGGAGTACAAAGTACCATGTACGAAGTACAAAGTACAAATCAGGCCAAAGAAAAAGGAGAAAGTTTCCTTTCTCCCTTAATTCTTTATTATTCAACATTCGAAGTTCGAAATTTGATATTTCTTCAACCTTCAAGCTTATCAATAACTTCAAAGGTTCTGGAAAGCCTCGTAAATCCAAAATCGTAATTCTTAAATCCCCTTATTCTCCTTGAGCAAGCGAATAACCTCTCACCCCATCAAATGAATACAGGTTTGCAGTCTGAATGGTATCAAATCCAAGCTGATTGATTTGACTCAACAATTCAAGAATCTGAACATGGGTGACTTCTGATTGATCGGATTTGGCAAATCGAGCTCTCCAATGATCTGTGCAGAAAGTTTCTTTCATGCCTGCTGGAAATACTTTTACTCCACGATTAGTGATCAGTTGGAGTTGAAGCCCGTCCGCGTTTACCTTTTGCAACCTTTCTCCAATCACATTTGGATTACGGCCAGCTTCATTCCAATCGATGAAGACATCTATTCCGATCAATTCTTTTTTCTGGAATGCCTTACCTTTGACTTTGGTATTCATTGGGGCAGTGTCGTCTTTGTCAAACGATGCAGGCACCATACTTACTGGCAGTTGACCCAAACGATCGATAACTGCCTGGGCGAATTCTGCTGTTCCTACTTTTTTGCTGGAAAGACCCTCTTGATAAATATCTCCCGTGTGGATTCCATCTTCTAATGTTTTCATCCAAGCGTTGGAAACTTTCTCAGCTACTTCCGGTTGACCGATGTGCACGAGCATCATGATCGCTCCATTAAGCAAACCAGATGGATTGGCAATGCCCATTCCGGTGATATCAGGAGCCGAACCGTGAATCGCTTCAAACATCGCCACTTCGTCGCCTACATTGGCAGATCCACCTAGACCAACTGATCCAGTGACTTGAGCTGCTACATCAGAAATGATATCTCCGTACAAATTAAGTGTAACAATGACATCAAACATTTCAGGTCGATCAGCAATCAATGCTGTTCCGATATCGATGATTTTATGATCAGTTTGGATTCCAGGATATTCTTTCGCGACTTCGTCGAAAGTTCTGTGAAAAAGTCCATCCGCCAACTTCATAATATTATCCTTAGTCATACAAGTCACTTTCTTTCTGCCGTACTTTTTGGCGTATTCGAAGGCGTATCTGACAATTTTTTCTGAGCCTGGCTGGGAAATCAGCTTGATGCTTTGCACCACTTCCTGAGTTCCTCTGTGTTCAATTCCTGCGTAAAGATCTTCTTCGTTTTCACGGATAATAACAAGATCAGTCTTTGGAAAGTGGGTCTGGATAAAAGGTGAAAAAGCTTTGCAAGGACGAACATTTGCAAAAAGTCCAAAAGAAGTTCTGGTGGTCACATTTAAAGACTTAAATCCTCCACCTTGAGGAGTCGTAATTGGAGCCTTCAAAAATACTTTGGTTTCGCGGAGTGAATCAAAAGCACTTGGTTCCATCCCTGAACTGATCCCTTTGAGGTAAACTTGCTCCCCTATTTCGATCACATCGTATTCGAGTTGGGCACCCGCAGCTTCCAAAATATCGATGGTAGCTTTCATGATTTCCGGACCGATTCCGTCGCCATAAGCTACGGTTATTTTTCTTTTTGAAGACATATGAATAGCGGATTTAGTTTAGATTTTGATGGTGCAAAAGTAATCAAAAATGCCTGAAATCGACCCCTATCCGCAATTATTTACCCCAGCGGTTAGTTGTAAGTTTCTTGGGTAATTTCACCCAATTAACCGCATTTGGATTTTTATAAGAGTCCTGATTTGGCTTTGCCCCCCCTAAGCGTATATTTGTTTTTCGACATCTAACTCTTACATGGCTGAAAATCTGAATATCCTGACTGAAGAAAAGAATGGCCTCCTCTATCTTACTATTAATCGAGAGGACAAAATGAATGCACTTAATTTTGCCACTTTGGAGGAATTGAAGGGAATTTTTGAAGAGGTAGTGGACAACCGAGCTATTAAAGCGGTGATTCTTACCGGTTCTGGAGAAAAAGCATTCGTCGCAGGAGCAGATATCAGCGAAATCGCTTCTCTTAATGAAGTGAACGCTAGAAAATTCGCAGAAAACGGCCAAGAGATTTTTACGATGATCGAAAATTGCCACAAACCTGTAATCGCAGTAACTAATGGTTTTACACTCGGCGGAGGATGCGAACTAGCCATGGCCTGCCACATGAGGATAGCTACTGCGAATGCAAAATTTGGTCAGCCCGAAGTCAATCTTGGAATCATTCCAGGATACGGAGGCACTCAACGTCTAACGCTTTTAATCGGAAGAGGCAAAGCAAATGAGCTGATGATGACAGGTGATATGATTGGAGCAGAAGAAGCGAAGGCTTTCGGCCTTGTCAATCATGTACTTCCAACGAAGGCAGAAGCAATAGAGAAAGCCGAGGAAATTATAGGCAAAATCATGAGCAAAGCCCCACTAGCCATAGGAATGATCGTCGACTGTGTCAATGCGGCTTTCCTTCCAGATGAAGACGGATTCCAGACGGAAGCCAATAGCTTCGCTAGATGTGTCAAATCCGGAGATTATAAAGAAGGGACAACCGCTTTCTTAGAAAAAAGAAAACCAATTTTCAAAGGAGAGTAAGCTCCTTGCTCTTACATGAGTAATCTCAAAAAACTAGCCGGACAAACAGCCATTTACGGGCTGAGCAGTATTCTGGCA
Organism: uncultured Limnohabitans sp.; assembly: GCA_964441195.1. Taxonomy (GTDB): domain Bacteria; phylum Bacteroidota; class Bacteroidia; order Cytophagales; family Cyclobacteriaceae; genus Algoriphagus. The sequence goes on along the minus strand of CAYTXN010000081.1, from coordinate 8,783 downwards.
AGGTCCATTAATTTTTTAATGATTTTTGTCTACACTGCCTATCTCAATAAGGAGGCAGTTGGCTCATTTACAGGAATATATGCGCTGATTGGTTTTCTGAATATCATTTTAACTTATGGTATGGAAACGACCTTTTTCCGCTTTTCCACAGGGAAAAATCTTGATCCCGAAAAGGTCTACAATAACACTCAATCCTTATTAATCATTTCTACCCTGATTTTGGGAAGTGGACTATTTCTGGCAGCGCCTTGGCTTGCAGAAGTAATGGATTATCCCGGACAGGCTTATTTATTTCGTTGGACAGCTTTAATATTATCTTTTGACGCCATTTTGGCAATTCCTTTTGCCAAGCTAAGGTTGACAAACCGTGCATTTGCATTTGCAGGAGCCAAAATAATAAACGTTCTACTCAACGTTTTTTTCAACCTTTTGCTTATCGTTTGGATTCCAATGTTAATTTCAAATGGAACCTTGCCAACTAATTTCCTTGGTTACAACCTAGAATGGGGAGTAGAATATATCCTATTAGCAAATCTTTTCGCCAATGGCTTGATCATTCCTTATGTATGGTGGAAAGCAGGTTTTTTCAGCTTTTCCCTGGACAAAGAAATCCTACGACCGATGTGGAAATATGCCATACCGCTGCTTTTTATGGGTTTGGCAGGTGTTACCAATGAACTAGTTTCCAGGCTTTCATTTGAATACCTCCTTCCGGAAAATTTCTATCCAGGACTTAACGCCAGGGAAGCAGCTGGGATTTTTGGGACGAGTATCAAATTAGCAATACTAATGAATTTGGTCATTCAGGCATTTAAGTACGCCGCCGAACCATTTTTTTTCGGAAAGTCGAACGACAAAAACTCTCCTCAGCTATTTGCTCAGGTAATGCATGCCTTCATCATTTTCTGTTCTGTATTGATGATTGCGATTTCAGTCAACCTTGACTTGGTAGCTTATCTATTCCCAAAAGACGAGGGGTACGATTCTGCTTTCTTTATAGTACCGATTCTATTAATGGGCTATTTGCTTCTAGGCATTTACTTTAACCTTTCTATCTGGTTTAAAATAACCGACAAAACGAAATACAGTTTCTGGATCACACTCGTTGGAGCAATTGTTAGTTTGATAGCTGTTTTCACTTTGGTTCCAATTTTAGGCTATCTCGGCGGTGCCCTCAGCACCTTGATCTGCTATTTGGTCATGACTGCTTTGTGCTATTATTATGGACAGAAACATTTCCCCATTCCCTATCAAACAGGAAAAGGGATATTCTACCTACTTACCGCATTTGGCATAAGCTACGTGGGATTCTACCTCAATCTTGAATCTTTTGTGTTAAGCATTTTTGCAAAAAACAGCCTGATCCTTCTATTTTTTATCCTTGTTGGATTTTTAGAAAAAGACCAAATAGCTTCGTTCCTCAACCGAAAACAACCGAGCTAAACCTACGTATCACTTTAAGTCAAATGTCGAAATTGTCCAACCATTTTGAGCAAAAGGCATTATGTTTGTGAACTGATGCTGCTTTCCCAAACCAACGTGAAATTTACCCACTTCTTTTTCCTGTTTTCAATAATTTCTGCAGGCTGGAATACCAGTTTTGCCCAGCAAACTCTTACCAAAAAAGAGGCGAAAATTCAGGAAATCGAAACCAAAACTAGCAGATATTTTATCGAAGGCGAAAAAGCCCTCGTTCTAGGCGATCTCGAAAAAGCCTACTTCTATTTACAGCGTTCTTTGGAATTTTCCCCAAAAGAACCTGCTATAAATTATAAAATAGCTGAGGTATTAGTCCGTTCTGAACAGGCACAAAAAGCCCTTCCATACGCAGAGAAGGCAACTTTAGCAGATCCAGAAAACAAATACTATGCTTTGATGGTGGCAGAAATCTACACCAACCTCAATCAGCCATTAAAAGCTGCAGAGATCCTGGATCGCCTCACCTCAGATGGTGAAAACAATCAGCAGTATAATCTTGACCTAGCCTCCATCTACCTTAATGCAGGAGAATTTGAAAAAGCGCTAGTCGTTTTGGATCGAGCGGAGGAATACTTTGGGGTGCGAGAGCCATTTACAGTTCAGAAACAGCGGATTTATCTTCGAAAAAATGATTTACCCAATGCGATTCGGGAAGGGCAAACCTTGATCGAGTCTTTTCCGGGCAATCCAAACTATGTCTTGAATCTGGTTGAAATCCTATACAATAATGCACGCTTAGAAGAGGCTTTGACACTTGTCTCAGAGGAAATCCAAAAATATCCCAATCAGCCTGAGCTTCAAATGGCTTCTTACACTTTACTGAAAGAAAAAGGAGAGCTGACTAAAGCTAATGAAAACCTAATCGCCGCATTTAGAAGTCCTGATCTGGATGGAGAAGTAAAAGCAAAAACTTTTAAATCCATGCTTGCAGAAATGCAAACCTCCCAACGCGACGGACTATTGAATCAAATGGAATCGCTAATGATTACCTTGAATTCCGACAATTCAATGGTAATGGAGGTCATTGCAGACCGGAAAAAGATGAATGGAGAAATGGATTCCGCAATGGTTTTCTACAAAAAATCCCTTCAAATCCAGCCAAAAAATGCTCCAGTTCTCGAACAAGTAATTTTAAACTCGTTCGGTGATAATCCTGATTTTGCTGAAGTCGAAACCTTCACGATCATGGGAGTGGATGAATTCCCAGATGCTCCTGAGTTTTGGTTTTATGATGGTGTGGTCAAGTCGGCCCGCAAAAAGGATTCGCTTGCTGTTATTTCACTTACCAGAGCAATAGAATTGAATACTGCCAAAAACCCTCAGTTGGATCAAGTTGCTTTTGGATCACTGGCTAATTCGCTTTATAATTTGGGCCAAAAAGATTCTGCATTTGTATACTTTGACAAGGCCTTGCTACTAAATCCTGATGATGATCAGGTGCTTAACAATTACGCCTATTTTCTCTCGTTAGAAAAGAAAGAGCTACCAAAGGCCAGGCGAATGGCTGAAAAAGTAGTTAAAAAACACCCAAAAAACTCAACTTACTTAGACACCTTGGCTTGGATTCTTTTCCAAATGGGATATCATTTGGATGCTTACGAATACATGGACACCGCTATCCGAAACGAAAGTGAACCAAGTGGCACACTTATGGAGCACTATGGAGATATTCTTTATCACGTCGGACGAACCAATGAAGCCATTTCCTGGTGGAAGAAAGCAGAAGGTAATTCTGAAGCTTCTGAAAAACTGACCCAAAAAATAAAAGATGGAAAATACCATGAATAGACTTTTTGTAGGTCTTTTGACAATTTTGGTCTTGGGGTTTACGGCTTGCTCCAAGAAAGTTATCCTTTATGAGGGTGATGGACAGATGGAGGAGTTCCAACCAGTAGAAGCGCAATACGACTACCTCAGCGCAAAAGCAAAAATTGTCATTGAGGAAGAATCAGGAAAAATCACGCGCGGCACATTAAGTCTTCGTGCAAAAAAAGACAGTGTACTTTGGTTTACCATGTCTCCAGGCATGGGTATGGAAGCCATCAGAGGGTTTTTCACTCAGGAGAGAATTCAAATCCGTGATCGAATCGGAAATGAAAACATCAACCTGACCTATGCGGAATTTGAGCAGTTCTATGGATTAAAACTTTCTCTTGACTTGTTCCAAAACGTCCTTTGGGCGAATATTCCATTTGAATTTGACTATCAGGATCGACTACTTCGAGTTGGGAAAAAATTTGAATTGACCCAAGTGCGGGATAATGTCCGCTACTTTTCCAAAATAGAAACCAGCCACGGAAAAGTATCCGAGCTTGTCAGTAATTCCCTTGATGATCGAGGGTCAGTATTGGCGAGTTTCCCAAAATTCCAAGATGCAAATTCTCAACCTTTCCCAGCGGAAGTTTTATTTAAACTCGCCTACCAATTACCAGAGGGAGGCCAAAACACTATTATTCACCTCGAATGGACTTCCATTGATCCAAATTCTGAATCTCTAAGCTTTCCTTTCAGGTTCTAATTACTATGCGGATTTACAGATTTATTCCTTTTTTACTTTTTTTCCTGTTACTGGGAAGTATCGAGACATTTTCCCAAACAAAAAAAACGCGAGAAGAACTCGAGCGTGAAAAAGCGGAAGTTCAGGCTCGGTTGAAAGAATTCGACGCGATACTAAGGCAAACAACCGCCACCAAACAGACATCCCTTGGCGAGCTCAACGCCTTAACGCGACAATTTCAAACTCAAACACGTCTAGTGAATACCCTAGACAGGGAAGTTCGTCTTATCAATCAGGAAATCTCCGAAACAGAGAAGAAAATTTCCGGATTAGAGACTCAACTCAAAGACCTGAAGGCCGAATATTCCCGGATGATCTATAATTCTTCCAAGCTCAACAGAGGACTCTCAATTGTCGCTTTTGTGTTTAGTTCGGGTGATTTCAATCAGCTTTATATGCGTCTGAAGTACCTCAAACAATACAGCGACAGCCGAAAACAGCAAGCCGAGCAAATAGAGAAGCTTTCGGCAGAGTTACTGGATCAGCGAACGCTTCTAGATCAGAAAAAGGCAGATAAGATCGCTGTCCTTTCTGAAGAACAAAAAGAAAGAGCAGAACTTGAGCGACTTCGCAAAGGTCAACAGGGCGTGGTTAATACCCTTTCGAAAAAAGAAAAAGACATTCAGCGTCAGATCACTGCAACCAAAAAACAGCAGGAACAGCTCAATCGAATGATTAAGCAGGTGATTGAAGATGAAATCAGAAGGGCTGAAGCTGAAGCGAATAAAGCGAATTCTACCTCCACCAAAAAAGCTGGAACAAGTATGCCAATGACGCCGGAGGCAGCTGCACTTTCCAGTTCATTTGCAGGAAATAAAGGTAAATTACCATGGCCAGTAGAGACAGGATTTGTTTCTCAGGGCTATGGAACCTATCCGCATCCTACCTTGAAAGGTATTGTCCAGGACAGTGACGGGTTGGAGATTCGAACTCAACCCAATTCGAACGTTCGAACAGTCTTTGACGGGACGGTCAGTAAAATATCAACTATTCCAGGCTATGGACTTACGGTAATCATCAAACACGGAGAATATTTCACGATGTACAGCCGTTTGAAAAATATCTCTGTCAAAGTCGGACAGTCGGTAAAAGCTAAAGATACCATCGGACAAGTGGCCTCAAATGCCGACGGGCAATCTGAAGTTCACTTTCAAACCTGGAAAGGACTTCAGATCATGGACCCTGCAACATGGATTACGTCCAAATAGAAATTAATATCGTATGTTCATAAAAAAGAGTCAATGTCTAGCATCTTAACTTTGCCTAAGCGCGTGACAATTGTATCTTTGTAATCCTGTATATCCTTAAACACACACACCATCATGACTACATTAGGTTTCATTCAAAACATGGGCGGAGGTTCGATCGTATTGATCATCGTTGTAATCCTCTTGCTTTTTGGTGCTAAAAGGATCCCTGAATTGGCCCGAGGACTGGGTCGTGGCATCAGAGAATTCAAAGACGCCACCAAAGAAATTCAGAACGATCTAGAAGATGGGCTGAAAGACAAAAAGAAATAATCTCTTAAGCCAATCCCATTGGAAAAATTTAGTTCATTCGACGAAATCAAAAAATCGCTCGAAAAAAAAGAAACTGATTGCCGAGCAATCGTTTCTCATTATTTACAAAACATTACGACGAAGGCGCATCTCAACGCCTTCGTTGAAGTTTATACCCAGTCTGCATTAGAACATGCCGGCCTGATCGATGAAAAAATCGCTAAGGGCAAAGCCGGAAAACTTGCAGGCATGGTCATCGGAATCAAAGATGTCCTATGCGTGGCAGAAAAAGAGGCAAATGCTTCCTCTGACATTTTAAAAGGATTCCAATCCCAATTCACCACTACAGCCATTCAGCGGTTGATCGATGAGGACGCTATTATCATTGGCCGAACTAATTGTGATGAGTTTGGTATGGGAAGTTCGAATGAAAACTCAGCCCATGGAAAAGTACTCAATGCTGCCGACGAAAGTAGGGTTCCTGGTGGCTCCTCTGGAGGGTCAGCAGTAGCTGTTCAAGCTAACCTCTGTACAGTTTCATTAGGAACCGATACTGGTGGATCTGTTCGGCAACCTGCAGCTTTCACTGGAGTAATTGGAATGAAACCCACCTATTCCCGTGTTTCGCGCTGGGGTTTAATTGCCTATGCATCTTCATTTGATGTAATTGGAGTGTTTTCCAAAACAGTCAAAGACAATGCCTTGGTCATGGAGATCATGGCTGGACATGATGAATTTGACAGTACCTCTTCTCGCAAGCCGGTATTTCATTATAGTGAGCTTTTACATTTTGAGAAAAAAGCAAAAATAGCCTACTTGAAGGAAACGATCGAATCGCCTGCATTGCAATCGGAGATTAAAGAAAACACGCTTTCAATTCTTGAAAAATTAAAGTCAGAAGGTCATGAAGTGAAAGAAGTGGAGTTTCCACTCTTGAAATTTCTCCTCCCCACCTATTATATCCTAACGACTGCTGAAGCAAGTTCCAACCTCTCTCGATTTGATGGAGTAAAATACGGATATCGCTCTCCAAATGCCCATAATCTGGAAAGCATGTACAAACTAACCCGAAGCGAAGGATTCGGTGAGGAAGTCAAAAGAAGAATTATGCTGGGTACTTTTGTGCTTTCCGCAAGCTATTATGACGCCTATTTCACTAAGGCTCAGAAAGTCAGAAGATTAATAAAAGACTTCACGGAAAATCTTTTGAATGAATTTGACTATATTATTATGCCGACTACGCCATCGACAGCGTTTAAGTTTGGAGAACATAGTGGTGATCCTGTTGCGATGTACTTGGAAGACCTCTTCACAGTACAAGCTTCAGTATCGGGTGTACCGGCAATTTCAATTCCTAATGGAAAAGATAAATCCGGAATGCCTATTGGGCTCCAAGTGATCTCTAACTCATTTAAGGAAGCTGAATTGTATGCTTTCAGTAATTATCTGACAGAATTAACCTCTTAAGTATATTGTCATGAAAAATTCTTTTCTCAGTTCATTCATTCTCGTAATCATTACTTGCATGGCCCCACTGACAAAAGGCTTTTCTCAAGAATCTCCAATGGAGGAATCAGTCCTTTTGGCTGAGGAGGTGTTTCCAAACTACCATTACGAGTACATTCCTGATTTCACCTATGAGGAAGTGAATCAGCGAATCAAGGCCATGAAAAATGAAATGTCCTTTGAGCTGAATGATCGAATTTTTTCCTTTATCCAATATTTCACGGTAAGAAATCGAGATTATACCAAAATGGTATTGGCTAGGAAGGAAAAGTTCTTTCCGCTCTTCGAGGAAACACTCCTAAAGCATGAAATGCCAACCGAGATCGAATTTTTGGCAATTGTGGAATCCGGACTTGATCCTCAAATCAAAAGTAGAGTTGGTGCCATGGGACTGTGGCAGTTTATGCCTGCTACTGGCAGAATGTACGGTATGAATGTGAATTCTGACGTAGATGACCGGATGGATCCCGAGCTTTCTACAGACGCTGCTGCCAAATACTTAAAATCACTTTATCGCATGTTTGGAGATTGGGAAGTCGCGATGGCTGCCTACAACTGCGGTCCGGGAAATGTCCGGAAGGCGATCAGAAGATCAGGTGGTAAGAAAACTTTCTGGGGAATTTACAATTACTTGCCAAAAGAAACGAGGAGCTACGTCCCACAAGTTCAGGCATTCCTTTACATCCTCAATCACCTGGAAGAACACAACTTCAGTCTGGAAGAACCCACCTACCCCATCGAGTACGAAAAATTCCGATTTGAAAGAGCCCTTTCCTTAGAAAAACTCTCAGAATTGACCGACATCTGCTTAAAAGATCTAGAAGAATTAAATCCCTCTGTCAAAAACGGAAACATTCCTATAAGTAATCGTAGCATGGAGGTAAAAATCCCCCGAACTAAGGCTTCATTCCTTAAAGAAAACTTAGCTTGGATCAGTGATTCCATAGGTAATTCTTCTCCTTCATTATTAGCTTCCAATGTCTCTCCAACCCTTGTTTCGGTAGATAAGGCAGTAGCAAATTCCAGTGGTAGAATAATATACAAGGTAAAATCCGGGGATGTCTTAGGCTCAATCGCCTCTAGACATGGGGTAAGTGTGACTCAGGTCAAAGAATGGAATAATTTAAGCTCAAATCTGATAAAGGTTGGGCAAACGTTATACATTCATGCTGGTAATCCTACTAATTCATCTACCCTTGCAGAGAATTCAGGACAGCGAACTTACACAGTACGTCCAGGTGATTCTCTATGGATTATCTCCCAAAAACACTCGCTTTCTGTGGAGCAAATCAAACGATTGAACAACTTGAACTCCAACAATATCAAGCCTGGTCAGAAGCTTATCATTGGATAATTTGCTCCCTTTATTTTTTTAAAGTTATTTAACTCATATTTTAATTAATAAAGCAAGCATGATTGTTTTTAAGTAATTATATTGACAAACATGGAAAAGAGTAAACCCATGAAATCGAGCATTTAAAGAGTTTCAAACACAGGGATGCCCCGATAGCTATCGGGGTAGACTCTATGCGAAATTCCAACTGTCTGCCGGTAGGCAGGTGTGGCCTTAAAGAAAAATTATAAACACATGAAATCGAGCATGACCAATAGCGACTCACAGAGGTTTAATTATAATGCATGCGATGATTCCATATGGCCTTCATAAATCAAATTATAATCATATGAATTCGAGCATGACGAGAACGTCACACAAGGGGATGCCCCGAGCCATCGGGGCCAAC
>CAYTXN010000080.1:7602-11578 GCA_964441195.1 uncultured Limnohabitans sp. | reverse complement strand
TCAAAATCGTCGTGATTTTCTATGAGTTGGTAGCAAAATCGCTTCAGAGTGATGGCAATCTGCTGCTGATCGAGTACGAGCCGCTTTTGCATGGGTTAGGTTTGGTCGTAAATATAGAAATAAAACTAGTCCTGAACCTCCACCGGCTGGTACAAATCTCCATCCACGAGAATTTTGCTCATAAAAAACACATCCCTTACCTCTTCTCTGTTGCTGGAGTTGAGAAAACGTATGGATTGTTGACCAGTCAAAATAAAATACCGATCATACCAATGGACGAGTTTTAGCGTGCTTAAATCGGTGTTTTTTAAACGATCGCCTTCATCTGCAAGCTCCAATTCAAAGCTCTGGTGCTCAAATACCTTTTCTCCATTTCTAAAAAAACTAGCCATGATCACGTCGTTTTCAACATAAAGGTGATAAAGATCGTCTCCTACCACGGCGATCTCTCCAAATGGTTCCGGGTAATCTGTATTAAAATTATTATACGTGGCGGCATTATCCCAAAGTACCTGGCCTTCTTTGGATATCTTGATAAAATGGGCAGATTCATACTTAAATTCATTACTTATCGCAAAGGACTGTGTGACATTACTGGGTAAAATCATAAGGTCCATATAGGTAGGCGTATAGCCCATTCGATTCATTCGATCATAGCGGTAGGCATTCGTCGGAGAATATCCCCCATTTCTCCCTCCTCTCGAATTGATAATATTAATCTGATCAAAATAAAGGTAGTAGGCGTCTTCGGTTTCCCTGACATCTCGAATAGAGAACGTGTTTCTTATCATTGGGATCTTTGACTTATCCAATTCCTTGACTACCTCTTGGTCACGTCTTTTTTTCTGTTTTTCCGGCAGATAATTGAAAAAATTAGGAAAATCCTCCAGCGTGTACAGCTTGAATTCGTATTCACCAAACTCATTGATTTCCATAATGTAAGTGCCCTGATAGGCACTTCGTCCCTCCAGTCCAAAAGATCCAATCATCACCTGTTGGTAATTTTGATCAGCCAACAGTAAGCCTTCAAGTATTTCCTGCCCCGGTTCACCAAATTGGTCCACCTTTACCTCCCGAATCAGATTCCCTTCCATATCAAAAGTGATTATGGAAGTCTCGCGATTTTTGTATTGCCCTCTTCTATTTACGACCACTTCAATAGATTCCAATTCCGGCATCTTTCTGATTTGAAGGACTTGGGTATTGTTGCCATAGACGCCTTGGACGGTATGGACACTTTTGTCATCCAAATCAAAAATCTGAAGCGCCGGTCTACTTTCAGCATTCCCCATGAAAACCGCTTTGCGATTTTGAACCAAAAACTCCACAAGCTCCAGGTGAAGGAGATTATCCGCAGAATACTCAAATCCCTTATTTGTCTCAAGATTGACTTGAAGAATGTATTTGTCGGCATTGGTATTGTATCCTTTTGCCAGTAGCACAAAGAGATTAGGCCCATCGGTATCATAGCCAATCATCTCAAAACCAGGCCGGAGGTTCAGCTCGATTAATCCGCCTGATTTGAGATCCAAGTCCGAAACGAAATATTGGAACACTTTTTCACTCGAAAAATTGCGGGCTTGATAGGTACGAAATGAGACCAAACCCTCCGGAATTCGCATCATTTCAAAAACTGGATCGTAGGGCTGACCTTGAACTTCAAACCGAGACAAAAACTTCACTTGAGCCTGCGAGGCAAAAATGGAACTCATGAAAATCAAAAGTGTCAGAATTAGCTTCATTTGCTCAAATTCAGGATCAAGTTAAACTCTTCTTTGGTTACGGACATCACCGAAAGCCTGGATTGGCGGAGCATCAGCATCTTCGATAGTCCGTCATCCGCTTTGATTGTCTCTAATGTCACGGGATTTTTGAGTGTATGTTTTGCTTTCAGACTTACAGCCACCCATGCTTTATCTTTGGGATCGGGAAATGCCTCTTGAGAAACCTCTGCCACACCAACTACAGCTTTATCCTTTCCACTGTGATAAAACATAACCGGATCACCTATTTGCATTTCTTTCAGAAAATTACGGGCTTGGTAATTTCTCACGCCATCCCATACATCCTCACCCTTTTTTGAAAAATCCTCCCAGGAATAAGAGCTCGGTTCAGTTTTGACCATCCAGTAGTTCATAGTGGGTAAAGAGTTATTGGTTATTTGTTAATGGTAAATAGTTAATAGTAATTAATAATTGTCCATAGATCATTTCCTTCTGACCACTCCGACTGAATCTTATCTGCTAGTAATCTTCCGACATAAGTTACCGCTTGCGACTTTAATTTGAAACAATAATTAAAGACATTTGTCTGAGTACTGACGCTAAAAACTGACTGTTTTGGATCATAAAACTATTTTAAAGAAACTGAAGCTATCCATTCAGCTCATGGAGCTTCACGACGAGAACCCATTCAAAATCCGAAGCTACCAAAGCGCTTTGACTTCCCTTGAGCGTGGAGATCAGGACATTATGGATCTCAGCGATGCTGAACTTAGTCAAATAAATGGTGTTGGGAAAAGCATTATTGAATCCATTCAGAATCTTAAAGCAACCGAAACTTTTCCTGCTTTAGATCTGCTTTTGGAAAAAACACCAACCGGAATCCTAGAAATTCTTCAGATCAAGGGCTTAGGACCTAAAAAGGTGAAAACTCTCTGGGAAGAAATGGGCATCACTTCTACGCATGAACTGATGGAAGCCTGCCAAAGCGGAAAAGTAGCTTTGATCAAAGGCTTTGGAGAAAAGACTCAAGAATCAATCATCCAAAATCTTGAATTCAAAGCTTCCAATGCCGGAAAATGGCTTTATGCTGATATTGAAGGAACCATCGAAAGTTTGGAGACGGATTTAAAAAACTCAATTCCAAACGCCAAGCTTGCTATCGTTGGTGATTTTGCCAGAAAACTGGAAATCATATCCAATGCCGAGATATTAATTGCTTCAAATGAACTTGGGCAAGTAAAGTCCAGCTTGAAAGCATTTGAATCAATAGAATGGATTCCCTTAGAATCCGGCCCAAAAACGCTAAGAGGGAAATTCAAAGAAATAGACCTCCGAGTGATGATACATCTCAGTTCAGATGAAGATTTCCTTTGGAAAAAACTTGCTTTGGTCGCCTCAAAGCACCATTTGATCGGCTTAGTCGATGATCAGGAAACCATGGCAGAAAAATTGAAAAAGAAAGACTTCACTAGCGAAGAGGAATTTTTCTCAAAAAACAGAATTCAATTTATCCCAATAGAGATGCGGGAAGGCTTTGGCGAAATCGAGCTCGCCAAAGAAAACAAAATCCCTGAATTACTTCAGGATTCTGACCTTAAAGGAATTCTCCACAATCACTCCACCTACAGCGATGGCAAACACAGTCTCAGGCAGATGGCCGAATACTGCAAATCGCTAGGTTACGAATATCTGGGAATCTCTGACCACAGCCGAACTGCAAGCTATGCCGGAGGTTTGGATATTGAGAAAGTGATGAAGCAACAGGGAGAGATCGATCAATTGAACCAAGAGCTGGCACCCTTCAAAATCTTCAAGGGCATCGAAAGTGATATTTTAGGAGATGGAAGTTTGGACTATCCTGAAGAAGTATTGGCTAGCTTTGATTTTGTCGTGGCCTCTGTTCACTCCATTCTAAATATGGATGTCCGACGTGCCACAGATCGATTGATTCGGGCGATTTCAAATCCATACACCACGATTCTTGGCCATCCCACTGGACGGCTTTTGCTCAGACGAGAAGGTTATCCAATCGATCATCGGGCAGTCATCGATGCCTGTGCTGCCCATAATGTAGTGATCGAAATCAACGCCAATCCTTGGAGACTTGACTTGGACTGGAGATGGATTCGCTATGCTATGGATCAAGGCGTAAAACTCTCTATCAATCCCGACGCACATGAAATGGATGGATATTCCGATATGAAATACGGAGTGCTTATTGGAAGAAAAGGCGGACTGACCAAAGAAATGAC
>CAYTXN010000080.1:0-7502 GCA_964441195.1 uncultured Limnohabitans sp. | reverse complement strand
TTGCCTCTAATTCTTGATACTAAACTCTAGATACTAGATACTCACAAATGAAATGGTCTGACCTACCCGAACCCGTCCTTTTACAGCGCTCCTTTCTTTTCGGCATCGTAGGAATTGTGTTGGGTGCACTTTCAATCCTGAATTCCACATGGCGTTTTGTCGAGGCTCCCATGGGACCGCTTAATGGAGTGAGTTTACTTTTGCAGTTTGCAGGATTGGGGATGGCAATTTTGGTTTTGCGCAAGCGAAAACTTTCCAAGGAATACAAAGAGAAATCGCAAATGATGATCTTGATCTTAGCCGTTGCATTGGTCTTTTTTATTCTTTCTCTCTGAGAAAAAGTAATTTCAAAATAATTTAGGCCTGGAATCAACTGATTTGCAGGCTTTTTATTTTATGGATTAATATTTTTAACTTTTTTTCATAGCTCAACGCAACCAATTTTTAAAAGCCCGCATCTACCTATTTGAAAGCCAACCGGAATGTTCAACAGAACCAACTTTTCTACTGAAGAAGGACTAATCAAGGGATGCCTCAAGGGTGATCGGTCAGCCCAGCGGCACTTGTATGACACCTATTCAGGGAAATTTCTGGCCATCTGTATGCGATACCTTAAGGATCGTGAACATGCCGAGGATGTGATGATTGAGAGTTTTATGAAAATCTTCGAAAAGCTTCCACAGTTTCAAGCTAAGGGAAGTTTCGAAGGATGGATGAAACGAATCGTCGTCACTCAGGCGCTCATGACGTTGAGAAGCAATCGTCATCTGATGATGGAAGTCAACCTGGAAGCTGAACATGAATACAGTAACCATCATTACGAACTGACTCATTTAGAGGCAGCCGAATTGATGGAGCTTGTTCAAAATCTACCCGTAGGATACCGAACGGTCTTCAACCTGTACGCAATCGAAGGATACGCCCATCAGGAAATTGCGGATTTGCTCGGGATCACCGAAAGCACTTCCAAATCTCAACTAAACCGAGCGCGAACTGCTCTCAAAGAAAAAATTGCCAGTCTGCAACCCAAAACCAAGACGAACCATGGCTAAGACAAACGAACAATTCGATCAGCAATTCAAGGAAAAGCTGGACGGACATCGCGAAAAACCAAGTGCACTCGCCTGGGAAAGGCTGGAAAGCCAACTCCCTAAAGAATCAAAACCTGCGTTCGGGATTTGGTGGGCGGTCGCTGCATCGGTTACTGCTTTGCTAGTAGCTGGCTATTCGTTTTGGCCGAGTGAAACTGGTAAGTCAGATGAGATTCTCTTGGCAGAAAAGACCGAAATGCCAGTGGAAGTTCTATCTGAAAGTCAAACTGAATCAATTTTGGAAAGTCCTCAAACCTTGGAAACTGAAACTGAAACAGAGGAAAAATCAGAAGTGACACCAAGAATTAAAAATGCTCAAAACCAACCTAAAGTAGCTCCAAAAACAACTGAAAAAACTAATCCAACTCCTTCACCTGCTTTGACCCAAGCTCCAAAAAACTTGGTTGCGCAGGCTGAAACTGAATCGATCAAAACACCAATTACAGTCCCAGTCCCTGAACTCAAGACCGAAGAGATCCAGGTGACACTGCCTGAACTGAAAGCACCTGAAATCGAAAAAATGGTCGCAGTATCCACCACTCAAGCTGAAGAAGAACCACTCTACCGAGTAAGTATTTATTCAGATGGTGTCAAAAAAGGCGAACCACAAGACAAAAACTTAATCACTGAACTTGGTAAGACCGTGAGCCAAGTAGAAGGATTGTTAGGCAAAGTCGATGAGGGTTTGATCAGCTTACAGGACAAAAAAGATAACCTTTTCGCATCGCTAACAACAAGAAAGAATCAAGCGGACGAAAAACCTTAAACTAAGCCAACCCACCTCATTTAATTGAAGAAATTATGAAAAAATACCTGCTTTTGTTTTGCCTTATGGCAGTGGTTCAGGTTGCTTTTGCATCAAACCTGACAGAAAATTCCTTCTTGACCGAACAAAAAGTCTCGAAAGATAGCGTAGTAGTCGAATTCGGTAAATCCGGAAAAATCGTCATCATCGTCGATTCCAAGGAAGATTTTGACAAACTCAAATTGATGAACATCAACCAGATCATCAGTGAGCTGGATCTGGAAGAAAACGTAGAGACTGGCGATCTCACCATCGTCGAAATTAAAAAACGTGACGGCTCAGTAAAAGAAGTCGTGAAAGTCTACGAAGACGGTGGAAATACTGAAGTAAAAGTCGGAGGAATGAGAGTTTACGTCGACGAATCAGGCGAAAATACACGTGTCAAAGTCGAGACCGGCGCAAAAAAGAATTCAGACCCCCAATTTAGAACCTATTTCAACCTAGATCTTGGCATTAACAATTACTTTGAAAATGGCGCATTCCCGACCTCTGACAAACCTTATGCTGTAAAAGGCTGGGGAAGCTGGATGGTTGGAGTCAACTGGATGGCTTCACAAAGATTAGCCAAAGGTTTCCACTGGGATTTTGGACTGGGATTTCAGTTCAATAATTTCAAATTCGAGAATCGTGATTTCCAAGCTGTCCGTGGAGAGGAAGCCATTGGCTTTCTTCAAAGAACCGATGTAGATGGTTTCAAAAGTAAACTTTCTGCAAGCTACTTGACAGCCATGACCATGTTCAAACTAGATTTGGGTGGAGCAGACGGAAACAGCAATCGAGGCGTGCACCTTGCCGCTGGGCCCTATGTCGGATATCGACTAGGAGGTCAGTCCAAGTTTGTGTATCGTGATCTTGATGGGTCTGGTAGAAGAAAAGACAAGGAGAACACTGGGCTTTACCTCCAAAACCTACGCTATGGAGTCCGAGGAGAATTGGGAATTGGTCGGGTGAAGTTCTTCACCACTTACGATCTCAATGAGCTTTTCCAAGATGGAAAAGGCCCTGCACTGAATCCAATCACGTTTGGAATTATATTTTAAAAATTGCACGGGGAGAGTTTTTCTCCCCTTTTTATCTCCCTTTTATCTAAACCAACAATGAAATCAGTAATTACCTCAACCCTTTTATTTATTCTTTTTTCATTTCCCACAATGGCTCAAGAAAAAACAGCCATGGAAGGAGAAAAAACCAAGGTCTATACCGTATTCGGTAAAACATGGCAAGTCACCAAATATGCTGATGGTTCTAAGACATACGAATGGGATGTAGAGGACATTGACTACAGCAATTACGAAAGTCATAAATCTTCAAAATTTGAATATAATTTCTTAGAGTCTGAGGTCGGAATCAACATTTGGCCTTCCAATCAAGGCGCTCCTGCAGTAAAGCCTTGGGGGAGTTGGTATGTAGCTTTGAACTCCACCGGGACATGGAAAGCCAGTAAAAATTTTCACCTGAAATCATCCCTTGGAGTAAGCTGGTACAATTTCAAATTTGAAGACCCGAATCAAATTGCAGTGAAAACTGCAAATGGTTTGGAGTTTCAGGATTTTCGAGACGACGTCGGAATAGTAGATGGCATAGCAACCAAATCCAAAATCTCCGCCTCATTTGTTAACCTTACCCTTGTGCCTACTATTCGCTCCAATGACGGAAATTTCAGATTGGGTGCAGGTGGATACGCTGGTCTAAGAGTCGGTGGCAGGGGGAAATTCGTCTATGAAAACACAGATGGTGAGAAAAGGAAGCAATATGAAAAATCAAATATGTATGTCGAAAACTTCAGATACGGCCTCCGTTCTGAAATAGGAATCGGTGACGTCACCCTATTTTTCAACTATGATCTCAATGACCTCTTCCAAGCTGGAAAAGGTCCAGCATTCCAAGCCATGAGCTTCGGAATATTTCTTGACCAATAAAACAACCCAACAATTATGAACACGCTATATTCAAAACTTTCTCTTGCATTGGTACTGTTGCTGATAAGCACAGCTACTTTTGCACAAAATGTCCTCGTCGACACAAAGAAATCCTATCCCGGAATCAAGAAAATCGAAGTGGATAGTGGTTGGCTGACTGTCACATATACAGGTGGTTCTGAATCTGATGTAAATTTGGAAGCCTATTTGGAATCCAATGACAGAGATCAGGATATAATTTTTGTAATGATCGGCGATGTGTTGAAAATTACCCACACCAGAAAGCAAAACAACTACAGCTGGAACTCCCGCAATAAAGGTTACATTAACATCTCCGGACCTGAAATCATTGCTCTTGACCTCAAGGGTAGTTCAGGAAATATAACCGTGGAAAATGTGAAGAATGAAAATACTTCTTTAAGAGTATCCTCCGGAAATCTAAAAGCTACAAACCTCGAAGGCAATCTCACCATTCGTGCCACTTCCGGTAATCTGAACGTGAGCAATGTAGATGGAAATGTAACCGCTGGAATCACCTCTGGAAATGCCAACTTCACTGGAATCAATGGGGATTTGGATTACGAATCCACCAGCGGTTCCTTGGAAGCGAATAATGTCTCGGGAGAGCTCAATGTGGGTCTTACATCCGGGAATGCAAAATTGAATACCATTGGATCCCTCGGATCAATCAAGTTTACCTCAGGGAACATCAGGGCTTCCAATGCTGGATTAGGACAAAACACCCGCTTCAGCGGAAGTTCAGGAAATTTCAATATTCAGACTCCATCCAATCTGAAAGCCTATAATTTCTCATTGAAAGCTTCCTCTGGAAATCTAAAAGTAGGCAGTACAAATTCAGGAAAAACCCTTGAAATAGATAATGGATCAGGATCTTGGGTAAGAGGAAATATCACCTCTGGGAACATCACGATCGTGAATTAATGAATTCGAAATTCGAAGTTTGAAATTTGAATTCGAATCTCAAATTTTGAATCTCTAATTACTCTTAGGCCGGGAAGCTTCTCTGATAAGTTCCCGGTCTTCTTTTTTCAACTTCATCAGTCGAGCCATCCGATCCGGACTTGGTTTGGCAAGGGAAAAGAATATCAGCGTCACCGCAAAAATCAAAGTATAAACCGGATTTTGATTAAAAAGCAATCCGATAGTAGCAAAAATCGAAACTGAAAAAAGAAATAAATAGCGCTGATTTGTAGCATTGGAATAGATTCTAACTTTTTCCAGCAAATCATCTGCAATAAAGGTCAGCTTCAATTTTTTGTGAAAAACCACATACTGACCAATCAAAATTGCAACACTGAATCCGATCAAGAATCCATGGATAAAACCAGGCAACTGTGGCAAATCCCACCATAAATTATCGGAAGAATCATACAGGTAAACGATCCCAAAAAGAGGTAGTGCAACCATTAAAATGAGTAAAGTTAGCCTTTCGGTTTTCCGGTAGATAATACCGATTTCTTCGCTATTCAAGATTTTGTCTTTTAATCAATCTGTTTATCTCCTCCTTTACCTGTAACCGGAATAAATATTGTTTGAAGTCCTTTGAACATGCTATGGACTGTCGACCGTCGTCTGAGGACGATTAGCCGCAACATCCAAAGCATATTCCTAACTTACGGCAGGATTGCGGATAATCATTTTATTCAATGGTGATTTTGATATCATCTGTCAAAGGTCTTGACACGCAGCAAAGCACATAGCCGGCTGCAATTTCCTTCTCACTCAGTCCTGCATCCTCATCCATTTTCACTTTGCCGCTCAGAAGTTTGCCACGACAAGCGGTACAAAGTCCACTTTGACAACTATAAGGCATATTAACTCCTACGCTAAGGCCTGATTCAAGTACGGTTTTACCGGGATTCACCGTGACTTGATATTCCTCTCCCTCCAAAATAACCGTAATATCTCGGGAAAGAGCACCGACATTGATTCCCTTGAGTGCCTCTTCATGCGCTTGATGTGCGGCAGCTGAGAAAAAGCTTTCCCGATGAATTCGGTCTTTATCAATTTCTAACTCATTCAAAACATCCTGGGCAATATCCATAATCCCATCAGGCCCGCACATGAAATACACCTCCTCATAGCGCTGCTCGTATTCCGCTCTTAGGAAGAGTTCCCGTAGCAATTCGGAGGAAAGCCTTCCACTGAGCCCTGTCCAGCTTTCGGATGGCTGACTCAGGTTATGAATCACTTTAAGTCGGTCAGAATTTGCTTTTTCCAGCAAACTGAGTTGATTTTTGAAAATGATCTGTTCTTCATTGCGGCTGCAATAAATCAAAGTCACGATGGAATTCGGTTCATTGACAAGTACAGTTTTCAAGATTCCCATTAATGGAGTAATGCCGCTACCGCCTGCAATCAGGAAGAAATGCCGCCTGTTTTTAGAATGGAAATCTGTAGTGAAATTTCCAAGTGGCTTCAGGACATTGATCGTCTTGCCAGGGAAGATTTTTTCATTGAGAAAATTAGAAAAAAGTCCTCCATCAACACGCTTCACGGAAATCCCTGGAAATGGATCTACAAAAGGCGAGGTGCAAAGACTATAAGATCTCCGCTGCTCTTTGCCCTCAAACTCCATGACCAAGGTCAAAAATTGACCCGGTTTATAATCTAGAATAGGCTCAGGCTGCTCAAAATAAATGGTCACCGTATCTTCCGTTTCCCGCACTACCTCTCGCACTTTCAAAGGTAAAAAGGCATTTGCCTTTGGCTCTTCTTTCTTTTTCTTAAATAAATTGAACATCTGGTATTTTCTGATCTTTTTGTTCGGCTGCAAAATTAAGCCCCAAGTCGGTTTTATTGCGCACTTCTCTGAGAAATTCCCTATCAAAACCCCAAATCCTAAAAGTAAGTTTGGCCTTCAGTGAGAATTATCCGCACGCCTCCCTGATTTTGGCACTAAAAACCTAAATTGCGCCTCCGAAAATCGGGACTGATTCATCTTTTCGAAGCAAAATCTAAAAAAATGGAATTATCCGCACTCACAGCAGTATCCTCGGTGGATGGACGCTATGCCCTTAAAACTGCACCACTTCGTGCTTTTTTCTCCGAATTTGCACTGATTAAATATCGGGTTCACGTCGAGGTCGAATATTTCATCGCCCTTTGCCAATTGCCTTTGCCGCAACTTGCAGAGTTTGATCATGACTTGTTTCCAAAACTTCGGGCAATTGTCAAAAATTTCAGCCTCGATGATGCCGAATGGATCAAAATTACGGAGCGCACGACCAATCACGACGTCAAAGCAGTTGAGTATTTTTTGAAAGAAAAGTTCGACCAAATGGGTCAAGATGCCTTCAAAGAGTTCATCCATTTCGGACTGACTTCTCAGGACATCAACAATACGGCAACTCCCTTGATGCTGAAACATGGGCTTCAGGAAGTGATTTTGCCGCTTTTGGAGGAAATCATCGAGCGCTTGAGCGATCTGGCTGAAGAGTGGAGCGTGATTCCTATGCTTGCCAAAACTCATGGTCAACCTGCCTCTCCTACCCGACTAGGCAAAGAAATCAATGTTTTTGTGGTCCGATTGAAAAAGCAGATCGAATTGCTAGAGCAAGTACCTTATTCTGCCAAATTTGGCGGTGCGACAGGAAACATGAATGCGCATCAAGTCGCTTATCCGGACATGGACTGGAATGAGTTTGCTTTTCACTTCGTGGAAAA
>CAYTXN010000079.1:0-11747 GCA_964441195.1 uncultured Limnohabitans sp. | reverse complement strand
TTTGACGCCTCCAATAGAGCTCTTGCTTGGGTACAAACTCGAAACATCGTCAACAGATCAGAATATGCGATGTCGAAAGACGCCTTGCATTGGGCTGCAATGACTTATGTGGTGGCTGCCTTAGCATCTTTGGCTACATTGGCGTACTACATTTTTGTTTTCTTTGGCAACAGAGATTGATCCAGATCAAAATAAAATTCTGAAAGGGGCAAGTTTTTGCCCCTTTTCTTTTTTAAGGCTATATTTTCGGACTGAAATTAAACCCGAAATTACACATACTTACCCTATGAATTTCCAATTGACTGAAGAGCATCTGGCAGTACAGGAAGCCGCACGAGAATTTGCTCAAACAGAACTATTTCCTGAAGTAATTGAGCGGGACACCGAAGCAAGATTTCCCCATGAACAAATTAAAAAAATGGGAGAATTGGGCTTTATGGGAATGATGGTGGACCCAAAATACAATGGTGGTGGAATGGACACTATTTCTTATGTCATTGCCATGGAGGAGCTGTCAAAGATTGATGCCTCAGCTTCAGTTTCCATGTCAGTCAACAATTCTTTGGTCTGCTGGGGAATAGAAAAATATGGCTCTGAAGCCCAAAAGCAAAAGTATCTAACCAGATTGGCAAGCGGAGAGGTATTGGGCGCTTTTTGTCTCTCCGAACCAGAAGCCGGATCCGATGCTACATCACAGAAAACCAGTGCTGAGCTTAATGGCGACCACTATATTCTAAATGGAACGAAAAATTGGATCACGAATGGTTCAACCGCAAGTATTTATCTAGTAATCGCTCAAACTGACGCCAAGAAAGCGCATAAGGGTATTTCTGTGTTTATCGTAGAAAAGAACTGGGAAGGATTTGTCATTGGTAAAAAAGAGGACAAACTTGGAATCCGCGGTTCTGACACCCATTCGCTGATGTTTACCGATGTAAAAGTACCTGTGGAAAACAGAATCGGTGAAGAGGGCTTCGGATTTACTTTTGCAATGGAAACTCTGAATGGTGGAAGAATAGGTATTGCAGCCCAAGCATTGGGAATTGCTTCCGGCGCTTATGAATTGGCTTTGGCCTATTCCAAAGAGCGAAAAACCTTCGGCAAACCAATATGCGAGCACCAAGCGATTCAATTTAAGTTGGCTGACATGGCCACACAAATCGAAACGGCAAGGCTCTTAGTCTTTAAAGCAGCATGGCTCAAAGATCAAGGAGAGGACTATACTCTAGCATCCGCAATGGCCAAGGTATATGCCTCAGAGGTTGCAATGAATGTAACTGTAGAGGCAGTCCAAGTACACGGTGGTTATGGATATGTAAAAGAATACCATGTCGAACGATTGATGCGTGACGCCAAGATCACCCAGATCTATGAAGGAACTTCTGAAATTCAGCGAATTGTGATTTCTAGAAAAATTTTAAAATAACCGACCTCAGCTTTTTAAAAGGGTATAATTGCAAATAATTATACCCTTTTTTTATTTTCCAGCAATGATTTACAAAATATTCCTGTTTTGCCTTTGGAAAAATTATATTTTTGCAGCTAAACTTTTCCCAGATTGCCATGGATTATTACAACAAAGTCATTGAATCAGTACATGTTCGCTTTTTGAAAGGTAACAACTTCAAGATTGACAAGCCTGTTTCGGTGATGAATTATGTAGAAGGCGAGAATACCTTGATTTTGCTTCACCATGGCACATTAAAGTTTGGTGAAGAGCAAGAGCTTGTCAACGAGGGTGAAGTCCTCTTTCTTCCAAAGGGTCAAAAAACCCAGATTACTTTTGGGTCAGGCACTAAGAAAATTGAGCTCGATATGGAGCAATTCTTGGACAACAAGCGAAAATACTTGCAAAGCCTTAGCATTAAAGAAATCAAAACCTCAGAAGAAGATTGCATCTCCCTGATCCAATTTGAATCCAAGGTATTTGATGTGGTGAATTTTTTCAATTCTCTGGACATCCCTCCATTCATTATTCGATTCAATGATCGAGTGGCGGCATTATTAGAGGACATCATCAAAGAACTTGAAGTTACAAATGTCGGAAAAGAACGCTCCCTCAAAGCTCAAACCGAAGTTTTGGTGATTGAACTGTTGAGACATATTCTTAAAAACAGACTGTTTACAGAAGAACTCTCCACCAATTCTACCTATTTCAAAGATCCTCGGCTGATTGACCTATTCAACTTTATCAAGGCGAATATTGGAGGAGATTTATCCAATAAAGTATTGGCAAAAGTCGCAAACGTATCAGAAGATTATGTAGGCCAGTACTTTAAAATGCTCACCGGAATTAATCCTCAAGACTACATTGAATATCAGCGAATGGAAGCTGCGGTGGTTTTGCTTCGAACTTCCAAAAAATCCATCCGAGATATCGGAAAAGAAGTTGGCTATAAAGATACTGCCTATTTCTGTCGCCGCTTCAAAATGATGTATGGCGTTCCTGCTGGAAAAATGCGAAGAAGAGAATCCTTAATTAATGTTCAATGAGTGGTTGTACCACTGCTTAATATCCAAGACCTCGGACAAAAATCCGGGGTCTTTTTCTATGGAGTTGCCCAGCACAACCAAATCCGCCCCTGCATCAAATGCTGACCTCACTTTTTCGGAGTTTATTAATCCTCCACCCACGATCAAAGGAAATTTTACGGCTTTTTTCACAGTGGAAATAACATCATCACTTACCGGAGAATTGGCCCCACTACCTGCATCCAAAAAGAAAAAACGCATACCAAGAAATTTACCTGCCAATGCAGTAGCCTTTACAAAATCCGGATTCTCATTAGAAAGGGGGAGCGTTTGGCTCACAGAATGTACACTGAGAAGCTCCCCATCATTCACTAGGATATAACCTGTCGGCAAAACTTCTAGTCCTGACACCTGAACTTCAGGAGCTGCTTGGACTTGATGTGAAATCAAGAACTCAGGGTTTCTCCCTGAAATTAAGGCCATAAAAAGAATTGCATCGGCCTTGTTGGAGAGTTGAAGATAAGATCCAGGAAAAATACAGATTGGGATGTCTCCGGCAATTTTTTTTAGAGATTGGATCGTTTTTTCAAAGTTTTCAGCTGAGGAACTACTTCCTCCAACCAAAATCAAATCCAAACCAGAATTATTGACCCAAGAAAATTGATCAAAGTCATTGTCCTTTTCAGGATCAACCAGCCAAGCAATTCCTTTTCGGCGAGTTTTAGAGAGGTTTTTTAAAAGCTTACTTACTTTTTTCACCTTCTTTTTCTTCTGAAGGAGTAAATATCTCATTGTAGATCTTATCCTTCGCTAATGCGAGACCCAATATCACAAGTCGCTGGGTAAGATTTGGCCAAAATGAAGACTTTTCAGGTTTTTGAAGACGATTCTTAATGTCTTCACTTAGCAGCCCTTCTTTCTCCAAGACTTCTAGAGCTTTGTCCGTATTCCTTACTTTTTTCTTGCTTGTAGCCTTAAAAATCCCATAGGTCAGGAGCGCACCAACAGCCACAACAGCTCCCAATTTCAACCAATCTTCTGAGTCTCTTTTTAACAAATCAAGCTGCTTGGCAAGTGTTTGCTCTAATTCCTCTGACTTTTTTTCCAGTTCCTTACTCATCGTCTTCTTCACTTCGTTTTTTCTTAATCTTCAAAATAAAATTCTTCAACACACTCTCGATCCTATCCTGAATTTGCAGCGAATCCCGAGTGAGGTACATCACCAAAACAATCATAAGATAAATCAAAGCCACAATTAAAAACCCCATATATGGGCTTTTCGTGATTTGACTCAGGAAAAAAGCCATTGAAAGTGATAAGAATAAAAACACAAGCAGCAACAAACTGCCCATGATGGTCAGCAAAATAATTCGTGAAAGTATGCCTACAAATTCATCCTGGATTTCTTGCTTGACGAGTCCAATCCGAGTTTCGACGATCCCCTTCACTGTTTGGACTATTTCGCTGATTTTCAACATAATTTCAAGGATTTCTTTTTCCTAACCATAATTTAAAACTGATCGAATATACTGGAAAACTAACCCTTAAAAAAATCAAATTCCTGTGCTTCACTCGGTACCCTCATAAAATTTATACCTCAATACCAACTCCAGGGCCATTAAAATTGCCTGATTTACCGGATACTGATTTGCTAAATATTCATCCACATCCGCAAGTCGGGTATACATTCCAGTTGCCATGGGGATTTCCATTCCCATGTTAATTTGAGAGGAAGTCAGGGTGTAGGCCTCCTTTTTTTCGGCTTTCAGGATTTTGCAAGTAATCAGCTCCTTTTGACCGTATTTCGTTTTTCGAGCAGAAGAACCAAAAAGCCTGCAAATCAGACCTCGGTTGGTATAATTGCCACAAAAACCTTTTGTCACATCTTCCTTTTGGGATCGATACACGATGCAGTTTCCAAGATTATCCTGCAAGGCGAGCTGATTAGCAATCTCCTCAGCTATTCCCTTTTCGAACAAATCAAAAGCCAAAGGCAAAAATTCCAGGGGCGATGCTGGAATTTCTGGATTGGCACAACAAAATCCACAGCCTGAGATGCAGCTCATTCCCGACTCAGCATGGAATTGCTTCGATTCCTCATCAAGTTCTTGGAAAAGCTTTCGGACCGCCTCGGATTTTTCAAATAGATTCATTCATCATTTATTCAGGAGACAAAAGTAGCGGAAGTATTCCCCATTAAAATCTCTAGCTCAAGCATTTTTTCTCACTGATTATCAGGGTTTTAAAATTCAAAATCCAGAAGACACCATCATTTCACTTGCAGAATCGTTTTTTTGGAAGACTAAAACAGCGCAACATGAGCAATTTGGATGAACAGAAAGCCGAAGAAAGAATTAGGCGAGCCTTTAAAGAGCGAGATTGGAGTGAAATAAGAAGTGAAGATTCTTGGGCGATTTTTAAAGTAATGTCTGAATTTGTTGAAGGATATGAGAAATTGGCCAAAATCGGACCCTGTGTATCAATCTTCGGATCAGCTCGAACGTCGAGAGACCATGAATACTATAAAATGGCAGAGGAAATCGCTGCCAAACTGGTTCGCCATGGATATGGTGTAATCACCGGTGGTGGACCTGGCATCATGGAAGCAGGCAACAAGGGTGCCTATTCTGAAGGTGGAAAATCAGTAGGTTTGAATATTGTACTTCCTTTTGAACAATTTAATAATATCTATGTCGATCGGGACAAATTGCTCACCTTCGATTACTTCTTTGTTCGCAAGGTAATGTTTATGCGTTATGCACAAGGATTCGTGGTATTACCTGGCGGATTTGGTACGCTTGACGAGTTTTTTGAAGCGCTTACCTTAATCCAAACTAACAAAATTGGAAGATTCCCAATCGTTCTGGTAGGCAAATCCTATTGGGAAGGTTTAGTGGATTGGATCAAAAAAACGCTCTTGGCAGAAAACAATAATATCAATGAAGAGGATCTTGAATTATTCTCTGTAGTAGACGATGCAACAGAAGCAGTCAAAGTAATTGATGAGTTTTACAGCAAATACCTGTTGAGTCCGAACTTTTGACCAACTGAAAATAGAAAAGCCACCTGCTGCGGTGGCTTTATCATTATCTTTTGCGATTGAGTTTATCCTACTTTTAGTCTCAGCTCGCCTTGTCTTTTGACTACTCTTAACTCAAAATATTGATTGATAAAGGCTTTGCAATGATTTTCTGCCCACTCAGCTCTAGTTTCTGTATCATAAAGCAATGTCATTCGTAGCATTGTTTTCACATATTGCTCATGCTGACCGAGCTCTTTGATCCAGGAAATAAATCCTGCTTCCCATTCTTCTTTGAACTTGTCAAAGTGTGTACGTCCATCAAAAAGTAGCTCGAGTTGATTGTCTTTATTTTTGAAGCGATAAATCCCGCAAAGCTGTCGATAAATCAATTGTACTCGATCTTTGGGAAATTCAAACGTATCCAAAATCATGGCATAAGTTTGATCCATCAACTGAAGAGGATTGTATAGATAAGTGTATGACCGCTTTAATTCATAGATCATCTGATCCATCAACTCCTCTTCCAAAACAAACTGGGCTTGTCTAAGGATGTAATTTTTGTCTAGCGGAAAAAGCTTATCGATCATGAAGAGGTCTAGAGTTCCTGCAAAAGTACAATTTATCTTCTTTAATTTCGTCAAACCAATATAGAATTCCTTCGAAATAAAAGCGCTAAACTCAATTAGATTAGTGATTTAACTCCAATTTCTTCCATTTTGGTACATGCCAAATCATTACCAATCCGCTGGTCTTCTGGCTTGATAAGCGGACATCTGGTCCAACAAATCCACGGGGTCATCGGAAATAATCAACATTTCTTCCTGCTCTGGGTATAGAAATCCCTCTTCCATGGCGTGGTTCAAAAAATCAATCAGTTTGTCATAGTATCCATTGACATTAAATAGTGCAAGTGGCTTTTGAATATAATGAAGTTGATTCAAGGTCATGATTTCAAAAAGTTCCTCCAGTGTTCCAATGCCTCCCGGCATGGCAATAAATCCATCTCCACGCTCGGCCATTAGCCATTTTCGGTCACGCATGGTCTCCACGATGATCAGTTCAGTGCACCCGGTATGTGCCACTTCCCGATCGACCAATTTTTGAGGAATAATCCCAAGAACTTCCTTGCCAGCCGCTAGCATTTCATCCGCTATCACGCCCATCAAACCTACCCTACCTGCACCATAGACCAAGGAATGATCACGGATAATCATCTCTTGAACTAAGGCTCTTGCGCCAGCTTCATAGACACTGCTGTTTCCTTTTTTGGAGCCGCAGTAAATTGTTATTTTCTTCATGACTCCAAAATAAGTGGTTTTCCCTTGATAGCCTTTATGACTTTGTTTTGAAAACTTTAAAATATTGAAATCGAACATTTAGGAGGTGATTTTAAATTCAAGTTTCATTTTTACCTCAAATTCAAAATTCCCGACAACCTTTGCATCTTTTCCAAGATTCAAGAAAATTCAAAAATGAACTCATGAAAATCTGCTTTGCAACAAATAATGCCAAGAAAATCGAAGAGGTAAAAGCCGCACTGGGTTCTGATTTTGAAATCGTTTCCCTTCAGGATATTGGTTGCTTTGAAGAGCTGCCTGAGACTGGGTATACACTTGATTACAATGCATTTGAAAAAGCTCGCTTTGTCAAGACCAATTATGGAGTGGACTGTTTTGCGGATGATACCGGACTGGAAGTGGATGCATTAAATGGTGAGCCGGGCGTTTATTCCGGAAGATTTTCCGGTGAACCTCGGAGCGATGAGCGGAATATTGAATTGCTTTTGGAAAAAATAGAAGGGAAAAATGACCGAAAAGCCAGATTTCGAACAGTGATTGCCTTAATACTTGACGGTAATGAGTATAAATTTGAAGGAATCGCAGAAGGGGAAATCATCAGCGAGAAAGTGGGGGTTGGAGGTTTTGGATACGATCCAGTTTTCAAGCCAAGTGGATTTGACCGCACTTTTGCAGAATTGAGTTTGGATGAAAAAAATGAAATCAGCCACCGCGGAAAAGCTGTCAAAGCCTTGATTTCCTTTCTAAGCAGTAGAAAATTCGGAGATAAAACCTAAAATGAATTACCTTTGACCCCAATGAAAAAACCATTCATCGTCGGGATCACAGGAGGCTCAGCCTCCGGCAAAACATTATTTTTAGAGCGATTGCTAAGTAGTTTTGAACCCGAGGAAGTTTGTCTTATCTCACAGGACAACTATTACAAGCCTCGACATCAGCAGCCGATAGATGCTCAGGGAGTTCACAATTTTGATACGCCGCACAGCATTGATTTTGAGCAGTACGCAGCAGATATACGCAAAATCCAGGACGGAGAAACTGTTTTGCGTGAAGAGTACACGTTCAACAACGCAGCAAAAACACCAAAAATGCTAACCTTCTCGGCCGCTCCTGTGGTCGTTGTAGAGGGGATTTTTGTGTTATATTATCCTGAATTGACAGATTTATTGGATTTGAAGATTTTCATTGATGCCAAAGATCATATCAAGCTAAAGCGTCGAATTATCCGTGATAAAATCGAACGGGGCTATGATCTCGACGATGTGCTATATCGCTACGAGATGCATGTGATGCCTACTTATGAAAAGTACATCAAGCCCTTCAAAAATGAAGCGGACTTGATCGTTCCAAACAATTCCAGCTTTGACATGGCGCTCGATGTGATCCGAACCTACCTTCGCTCCAAATCAGGCAAGTGATTCAAAAAAAGCGAATCAGAAAGCTTGATTTTCAAATAATGTCTATATTTGCCGAATATGAAAAACAGGATAATCCATAACAGTCTCTTCCAGCAGCGGTTCACGCTGTTGATGGCGTTGCTGTTTTGCCTGTTTATTTCCAGTGTAGAATATGTGCCTCAGGAAGGCGATATCGCCAAAACAGAGCACGCTTCTGAAAATCAAGACCAAACCTTTATCAGTGTAGCTGTTGATGCAGTAGTACCTTTTGTACTTCATGTAGCGGATACAGTCCTTTATTTGATTTATCAGATCTTCAGTTTTGAACTGAAAATCCCAAGCCTTCAGGCAGTTTCCGCTTTCTTTCCCAATCAGTTGGTAGAGATTCTTTTTGAGCGGATAATCTCTACAAAAGGTCCCTGAATTCCATTTTTCAATTCTTAATCCATCTCGCTAAACCTTCTCAGGTTTAGTATTCAATCGTATTTTCTAATCAATTTAACTAGTTAACCCTTATGCAAAACAAAGGTATCATTGTGTTTTTGACAGTGATTGTTACAGTATTATGTCTGTACTATCTGTCATTCACACTCGTATCCAATGGTGTCCAGAAAAAAGCCGAAGCTTTTGCAACAGACACCTCCGGCAATATTGATTTTGTCAAAAAAAGAGCCTACCTGGACTCAGTCTGGAGAGAGCCCGTTTACAGCTTCTTGGGTGGTGATTTCACCTATCAGGAAGTTAAAGAGACTGAGCTTGGACTTGGCCTAGATCTTCAAGGCGGTATGCACGTGACATTGGAAGTTTCTCCAGTGGAAATCGTGAAAGGACTTGCCGGAAATCCAAAAGATGAAGCTTTCAACAAATCAGTTGATGAGGCGCGAGTAGAAGCTAAAACCTCCAATACGAGATATGTCGATTTATTTTACGCGGCTTTTCAAAGAAATAATCCAGGAAAAAACCTGAGTAGCATTTTCGCAACTGCTGCAAACCGAGGCAGAATCTCACTGGAATCATCTGATTCTGAAATTCTTGACATCATCAATACTGAAGTTGAAAATGCAATCGGACGTTCATTCAACATCTTAAGAACTCGTATTGACCGATTCGGTACTTCTCAGCCAAACATCCAGCGAATTTCTGGCTCTGGTAGAATACAAATCGAACTTCCTGGTGTAGACAACCAAGAGCGTGTAAGAAACATGCTTCAAGGAGTGGCCAAACTTCAATTCTGGGAAGTATTGGAATTGAATGAGTATGGTGGATCTATCGAAACTATTAACACGACTTGGATAGCTGATCAAAAAGCTACCCCAGTGACAGCTGATACGACTGCTCTTGAAGAAGTTAGCTCTGAAGATTCTCTGAGAAATGCTCTTGAGAAGCAATTGGAGCTACTTGACCCAGTCAACAACGCAAATAACATTTCACCGATTATCAGCTTGATCAAAGCGGATTACGGTTTGGTATACG
The DNA here is from genome assembly GCA_964441195.1 of uncultured Limnohabitans sp. GTDB lineage: Bacteria > Bacteroidota > Bacteroidia > Cytophagales > Cyclobacteriaceae > Algoriphagus. Next base: position 2,085 of record CAYTXN010000079.1, on the reverse strand, counting down.
ATGTTCGTGACACTATTACCATCAATAGAATCATTAAAAATGAGCGCTATAAGTCATTCCTCCCAAGAGATCTGAAATTACTTTGGGGTGTGAAGCCAGTGGTTGCTGAGGACGGAAGCGAACTTCTTGAGCTTTACGGGATCAAAACAACCCGTGGAACGGATCAAGCGCCTCTGGAAGGTGATGTAGTAACGGATGCAAGACAGACGCTAGATCAGACTTCTCGTCCAGCAGTTTCTATGCAAATGAATGCTGAAGGCGCCAGAAAATGGAGAAACCTAACCGGACAAAACATTGGTAGAAGAATCGCTGTCGTTTTGGATGATTACGTCTACACAGCCCCGGTTGTAAATGGAGAAATTCCTAGCGGTCAGTCTGAGATTGCTGGAAACTTTACCATTCAGGAGGCACAAGATTTAGCAAACATCCTGAAATCAGGATCTCTTCCTGCACCCACCCAAATCGTCGAAGAGAGTATCGTAGGACCTACGCTTGGTCAGGAGGCTATCAAACAAGGTGCCTTCTCTATGATTGCCGGTCTGACATTGGTGGTCTTATTTATGATCGCTTACTATGCCAAAGGCGGTTTGGTAGCTATTGCTGCATTGGTGTTCAACATCTTCTTTATTCTTGGCATTCTTGCTCAATTGGGTACGGCTTTAACTTTACCGGGTATTGCAGGTATCGTATTGACGATCGGTATGTCGATTGATGCGAACGTGTTGATTTTTGAGCGAATCAAAGAAGAACTCCGAAACGGTGTTGGATTGATGGCAGCGATCAACGCAGGGTATAGCAAAGCTTTCTCAGCGATTTTGGATGGTAACGTGACCACATTCCTTACCGGTGCAATCTTGTTTGCTTTGGGCCAAGGTCCTGTCAAAGGTTTTGCCATCGTATTGATGATCGGTATTGCATGTTCTTTCTTCTCCTCAGTATTTATCACCCGAGTGATTGTATCTTGGATGACAAGAAAAGGCGACAAGAGCAGCATCAATTTCACTGCCCCTTTTGCGAAGAATGCTCTTGCAGGTCTAAATATCGACTTCATGGGGAAGAGAAAAGTGGCATACATTATTTCTACTTCTATTATTGTAATTGGACTTGGAATCGCAGCGATCAACGGATTGAAATTCGGTGTAGACTTCACAGGAGGTCGTTCTTACATCGTGGCATTTGACGAGCCAGTAGTTTCTTCAGATCTGAAAACTGGTCTTGATGGAGAATTTGATGGCTCAGTAGAGGTGAAAACTTATGGTTCAAACAATACCTTGAAAGTCACCACTTCCTATTTGATCAATGAAGATGATGACGCCTCCAATAAGGAAGTAGAAGCCAAAGTAAAAGAGGGAATTGCGAAAGTGACTGGGTTTACTTTTGTTGAGAATGCAGAGCAAATCGCAGATGGGCAATTCTCCATCACAGGATCTTCCAAAGTAGGTGCTACAGTAGCTGATGACATCAAAGCTTCATCAGCTGAAGCCATGATCGTGGCCTTGATCGCCATCTTCCTTTACATTCTCCTTAGATTCCGCAAGTGGCAATTCTCTCTTGCATCTATTGTGGCATTGATTCACGATACCTTGTTTGTGATTGCAGCATTTGCTATTGCCAGTGCTTTCGGAGCGACATTCGAGATTGATCAGGTCTTCATCGCAGCGGTCTTGACGGTAATCGGTTACTCGATTAACGATACAGTAATCGTATTTGACCGTATCCGTGAAAACATCGAAAACCGAGGTACAAACAAACTTGTGAAAGTATTCAACGATTCGATTAATCAGACCTTAGGAAGAACATTGATTACTTCATTCACAACCTTGATTGTGGTGATTGTATTGTTGTTTTTTGGAGGTGAAGTCTTGAGAGGATTCTCTTTTGCCTTGTTCATAGGTATTCTCGTAGGTACATATTCCTCAGTCTACATCGCTACACCGATCGTGGTGGATTTGATGAAGCGAGAAATTGAAAACGAAGGAGCACAGGCTGCAAAAGAAGCCAAGAAGGTAGCTTAAAACTTAAAAATTAATACCAATTAAAGGAGCGGGAGTCATCTCGCTCCTTTTTTCTTGTCTCATACCGTTA
>CAYTXN010000078.1:0-11891 GCA_964441195.1 uncultured Limnohabitans sp. | reverse complement strand
GTAACCCAACTCATACAAATTTGTGATTAGTTTAGAACGAAAGTCTTTAATTATTATGTTGCCAAATTTACATGGGCAAGAGGTAGCAAACAATGCAATCGAATTCCATTCTCTTATTTTAAAAGGTTCTAAATAGTTTTTTCCAAAACTGTTTTTCAATTTTTAAAATCAGCTAATAAACAGCTCGTTCATTTTTATTGTTTGAATTTTACGAGAATTTCTCCTTACTTCTATTTATTTCGTATAGGAAAAACGAAATTCAAATTCCAACGAATCAACAATAAGGATTTCTCATCGTTTTTAGGAGGAGTATTACCAAAGTCAACCAAACATGAAGCTCAAATTTTCCCTTGGAATCTTTTTTATTTACCTGCTTACAGGTGCTACTGCTGCTTTTGCTACCCACATCCGAGCGGGAGAGATCATTGCCGAAAGGATTAATATTCAAACTCTGACTTATAAAATCACAGTAGTCATCTATTCAGATACTCGATCAAGTGTAATTGCCGGCCCAGGCAGAATTAATTTTGGGGACGGTAGAGAAGACCAATTGAACACCGCTAGCAGTTTTGTCTTGGTAGAAGATCTAGGGGATCAAATTGAAAAAAATACTTTTGTTGTAGACCATACCTTTCAAGGGCCAGGTAAATACAAGATTCGCTTCCAGGAATTCAATCGGAATGATCTGACGCTGAATATGGATAATTCGGTTGAAACTCCATTTTATGTAGAAACTGAAATCAACATTGACCCATTTTTCGGAGTAAATAATTCACCTGTTCTAACGATTCCTCCCGTCGATAACGGCGCAGTGAATGTCCGCTATATTCATAATCCAGGGGCATATGACCCAGATGGAGACAGTCTTTCTTACGCGATGGACATTCCAAAACAGCAATTTGAGAGACCTGTAAATAATTACAGAAGTCCTGGAAGTCCTGAATTTAGTCAAAGCCAAGAAGATGGGACAACACCTGCATTTCTGCGCATAGATCCGGTTTTTGGGGATTTGATTTGGGATGCACCAGGGACAGCTGGCCAGTTTAATGTGGCTTTTAGGATTATCGAGTGGAGAAAAATAAATGGGGTATTTGTGGAAATCGGGTATGTCGTCCGTGACATGCAAATCATCATTGAAAACTCAAACAATAGACGGCCTGAACTTATACTTCCTCCCGATCTCTGTGTAGAAGCAGGAACGCTTATTAGTGAAATCATTCAAGGAACGGACCCAGATGGGGATCCAATAAAAATTGAAATCTTCGGAGAACCAATCAGTATCACGACCTCCCCTGCTACTTATTCTCCTGTGAATGAATTTCAACCTCAGCCAGGTATTGTAAATTTTGATTGGCAAACAGTCTGCAATCACGTCCGCGCGAGGGAATATGAAGTGAGGGTCAGAATCACTGATCAGCCAAGATCAGGGCCAAAGTTGGTAGACATTAAAACATGGAAAATAAAAGTAGTCGGTCCTCCACCAGTTTGGGATGAAATCGAGCAAATGCAAGGACGAAACGCTCAACTAAATTGGGATCCATACGTCTGTGCCAACTCTGCCGATGAAATGCAAATCTGGAGAAGAATTAATTCCGATCCATACATGCCAGACAGCTGCGAAACAGGAATTCGAGCGGGCTATGAGTTGATCGGCACGACCAATATGGAGACTTTCTCTTTCAATGACCTTAATGGTGGCGAAGGACTTGCTCCCGGAAACACTTATTGTTACCGCCTCGTGGCCGGATTCCCTGAGCCAAGGTCAGGTGAAAGCATTGTCTCAGAAGAGATTTGCATCACGATTGATGTGGATGTCCCGATTATCACCAATGTAAGTATAGAAGAAACTGATCCTGCTACAGGAGAAATCTTTGTGAAATGGACGCCTCCATATGACATAGATAAAGTTCAGTTTCCTGGGCCCTATTCTTATGAATTGCTTCGTAGCGAAGGATTTACAGGAAACGCAAACAGAATTTCTTTGGGAATAACCACAGACACCCTTTTCACAGATACAGGCCTAAATACAGACAATTTGGTCTATAACTATAGAGTCGTCTTACTAGATAATACTACCAAAATCGACACTTCCTCTTCTGCATCCTCTGTAAGATTGGAGCCAACGATTATCAATGAAGCGATTGAGCTTAATTGGACGTTTAATGTTCCCTGGAATAATCAAATCGGGGAATATCAACACGAAATCTATAGAAATAGAACTGATGCAGAGGCCGCTGATGCAGACACTTTTGTAAAAATAGCGGATGTAGATGTCACACAGAATGGCTTCACCTATCTGGATGACGGCAGCTTCAATGGTGTGCCTTTGATCAAAGAATTAGAATATTGCTATTATGTGATTACCAAAGGCGCATACAATGTGGCTGGCCTGGTTTATCCTTTAGAAAACAAATCGCAGATTACTTGCGCCAAACCAGATGATAATAGACTGCCTTGTCCTCCAGTTTTGACTTTCGAGGGCCCGGAATGCTCGGCTTATGTCGCCGGGCAGCCATGTAACAGTAATACATTCGAGCACGACCTAAGTTGGGTGCCTGATTTCTCCGGGGATTGTGATGACGAGTTGAGTGGATATAAACTTTATTTTACCCCGGATGGTGAGGAAGGTGTCTTCAATCTTGTGGGCGAATACACCTCAATTGACTTACAAACTACCATATCAAATCTCCCAACTTATCGCGGTTGCTATTACATTACCTCGATTGACCGCTCTGGAAATGAAAGTGAACCAAGCAATGTGGTCTGTGTAGATAATTGCCCTGTCTACAATCTTCCAAATGCCTTCACTCCAAATGGTGATGGTAACAACGACACTTTCATAGCCTTTGACAACCCTTTTTCTATGTGTCCTAGATTTGTAACAGGTGTTGAGATTTTCATAGTAAACCGATGGGGCGTGGAAGTATTTACTTACAATAGCCTAGAATCAAACGAAAATGATGTCCTTATTCGATGGGATGGTCGTGACATGAATGGAAACGAATTGCCAGCCAGTACTTACTTCTACTCTGGCAAAGTCACTTTCGATGTGCTCGATCCAAGTCAAAGAACCCGAGAATTGAAAGGCATCATCCAAATCATCAGATGACCAATAAAAAATCTGTCATTCTATTTGACGGAGTCTGTAACCTCTGCAATGCTTCTATTAATTTCATCTTAAAGCGGGATACCAAAAACCAGTTTTTAGTGGGAGCATTGCAAGAGGAAGCAGGCAAAAAGCTACTTTCCAATTTTGAGGTCAATCCGAAATATTTAGATTCTCTCGTATTGATTGAAGATGAAAAAATCTATTTCAGAAGCACAGCTGCTTTAAAAATCGCAAAACACTTATCAGGTCTTTGGCCAATTTTTTATGGATTTATCATTTTTCCATCAGGAATTAGAGATGGAGTGTATGATTGGATTGGGGGAAATCGCTATCGCTGGTTTGGTAAAAAAAACACCTGCAGACTTCCAACTCCTGAGGAAAAAGCCAAGTTTTTGTAACTCGTACTTAGGCTATATAATTGGTATTAATTCCTCTAACCTGCTTATTATCCCAAAAACAAGCAAATAGAAAAGCCTTATATTTGCGTCCCAAACAATATTTATCGAATGAAAGCATTTGTTTTTCCGGGCCAAGGAGCCCAATTCCCAGGAATGGGGAAATCACTTTATGAAGAAAATTCTGAAGCGAAAGCTCTTTTTGAAAAAGCCAATGAAGTGTTGGGGTTCAGAATCACAGACATCATGTTTGACGGAACGGACGAAGAACTGAAGCAAACCAAAGTCACTCAACCTGCTATTTTTCTGCATTCTGTAATTCTAGCCAAGACTACTCCTGATTTCGCTCCAGATATGGTAGCGGGGCATTCATTGGGTGAATTTTCAGCCTTGGTTGCTAATGGGACACTAGCTTTTGAAGACGGCTTAAAACTCGTTTACCAGCGTGCGCTTGCCATGCAGGAAGCCTGCGAAATTAACCCATCGACCATGGCGGCGATTCTGGGATTGCCTGACGAAAAAGTAGAAGAAATCTGTGCGTCTATCACAGAGGAGATCGTTGTACCTGCCAATTACAATTGCCCGGGCCAATTAGTCATTTCCGGTTCCAACAAAGGAATAGAAATCGCCTGTGAAAAAATGAAAGAAGCTGGCGCAAAGCGTGCTTTACCTCTACCCGTAGGTGGAGCTTTCCACTCTCCCTTGATGGAACCTGCTCGTGAAAAACTGCAAAAGGCGATTGAAGAAACGCATTTTTCTTCACCGATCTGCCCAGTCTATCAAAATGTAAGCACCACAGCGGTCTCTAATGTTGAGGTGATCAAAAAGAACCTGATCATGCAGCTCACTGCTCCAGTGAAATGGACTCAGTCCGTTCAAAATATGGTCAAAGATGGTGCAACTCAATTTGTAGAATGTGGACCTGGAAAAGTTCTTCAGGGTTTGGTAAAGAAAATTCATCCGGAAGCTGAGGTTTCCAGCATCTAAAAAAAAGAAAATCCCGCTCGATTAAGCGGGATTTTCTTTTTTAAGGTAATCCTCTTTTACAGTTTCTTTACCAGTATATACTAAACAGGAATAAGGCATAAAATCTAAGTTAAGGCCCTCTTCTGTCTACGGACTTCCAGCGAATCTGAAGAGACAAGAAAAAACTACTTCACCCAAACCTTCACCTCACTTCGATCTTTACAATCCGCCAACATTTCGATTGAATTTTTTCCAGTAATGGGGTGAATTTTATAAGGAAGCAGTTCAGCTAAAGGAACTAGCACAAACTTTCGCTCAGCTATAAATTGGTGAGGAATTTTCAAACGCTCCGAATTTATCACTCGCTCTCCAAAATATAAAATATCAATATCCATGGTCCGATCACCCCAAGGCTCCTCTCTCGTGCGACCAAGATCCGATTCAATGTTCCAAATTATTTCAAGTACATCCCCTGGTTCAAATTCCGTGGAAATCACTGCGATTTGATTTAAAAAATCAGCCTTCGCTACCCCTCCCCAAGCGGAAGTTTCATAGATTTTGGAAACCTTTAACAATTGAAAATGGTCATTCAATCCTTCAATCGCTCGAAAAAGCAACTTTTCTCTCTCACCTTTGTTTCCTCCTAGACTTAGTACAACCTCAGTTTGCATCGCTTGTCACTTTTCAATTGTAAAGGTCAGTTAAAAAGGTCAAATTTCGCATTCGAAAACTAAACCAGATGAACTCACGCATGATTCAGAATTCTCAAGTAGCTATGAATTTCAAACTTGCGAGATTCCATAAGACCATTAAGAATCTAATTAAAATAATATGAAATTTCTAGGCAATGTCCTGGCCGTAATTGTAGGCCTTTTCATTTTTACCATCCTAAGCACGCTAATATTCTTTGGCATCATCGGAATGATTGCTGCATCCTCTGACAAGGAGGTGAAGGTCAAAGAAAACTCTGTACTTCATTTGAATCTCAACGGCAGAATATTGGTGGAAAGAACAGCGGAAGATGATTTTGATCTAAGCGCATTTGGAAATCCTTTTGGCGGAGATATGAATGCCGGTTTGATCAATCTTAAAAAAGCAATCCAAGAAGCCAAAACCAATGAAAACATCAAGGGAATTTACCTGAATTCGGGTTTGATTATAGCTGGACAGGCTGGACTACTGGAATTGAGAGAAGCTTTGATTGACTTCAAGGAATCAGGAAAATTCATCATCACTTACGACGAAGCTTACAGCGAAGGGGGGTATTATTTGGCTTCTGTGGCAGACGAAATCTATCTGAATCCACTAGGAGCTATCGACTTCAATGGCTTTTCCTCCGAATCAGTATTTATTACGGGATTATTTGACAAAGTCGGCATTCAACCAGAGGTATTTCGAGTAGGAGAATTCAAAAGTGCTGTCGAGCCATTTATCCTCACCAAAATGAGTGATGAAAACAGACTTCAAACCCAATATTTCCTTGACGACATCAACAATCTGGCAGTTGGGCAAATTGCAGAATCCCGTGATATCCAATTGGACAGCCTGAAAAGAATCAACAATGAAATGTTGGTCCGAAAGGCCGAAGATGCTGTAATATATAAACTCGCCAATGCCTTAGCTTACGAGGACGAAGTGCATGCAAAGCTGCGGGAAAAGTTAGGCCTGGGGGAAGACGATGAAATCTCCACCATCAATGCGACAAATCTTGCGTCTGTGGCAAAATCTAAAAACATTACCTCAAAAAATCGAATTGCGGTAATTATTGCTGAGGGACAAATTGTAGGAGGCAGTGCTGAGGGTATGATTAGTTCTGACAAATTTGCCAAGGAAATCCGCAAAGCCAGAAAAGACGAAAACATCAAAGCCATCGTCCTTCGAGTAAATTCACCAGGCGGATCTATTGTAGCTTCTGATGTGATTTGGAGGGAAATGACCGAAGCGAAAAAAGCCAAGCCACTCATCGTCTCTATGGGTGAAGTAGCTGCTTCCGGTGGATATTATATCGCCGCACCTGCTGATACCATCGTCGCCCAACCCAATACCATCACGGGTTCCATCGGGATTTTTGGACTATGGTTCAACGTACAAGAATTGTTGAACAGTAAACTCGGCATCACCACAGATGTGGTTTCAACTGGACAGCTTTCTGACTTTATGAACCCAACGAGAGATTTGACCGAGGTCGAAAGAACAATCATTCAATCAAGTATCGAAGATGGCTATGAGACATTCATCTCCCGTGTTGCAGAGGGTCGAGGCATGCACGTTGATTCAGTGAAAAAAGTGGCCTCCGGCCGAGTATGGACTGGGACCCAAGCAAAAGATCGAGGGTTGGTAGATGTGCTTGGTGGTCTTGACACTGCGGTAGAAATCGCAGCTGGTAAAATCGATGCTGGTGATGATTATCGGGTTGTTTATTACCCTGCCAAAAAACCTTGGTTTGAAGAGTTGTTCAGCTCATTTGGAGACAAGGTCCAAGCTAGAATTCTTAAGGCTCAATTGGGTGAAAATTATTACCTGATCGAAAAAGTCAAAACCCTTCAAAATTACCAAGGTGTTCAGGTAAGAATGCCTCAGGATTTTGTGATCAAATAGATTTGAAAGCCTAGGTTAAACCTCTTTCAATTACAATTATTAAGAGCTCCAAGAAATTTATTCTTGGAGCTTTTTTTATTGATCCTGAAGTAAAATTTTCCAAGCTAGTTCCACATTTCCCGCCTCCAATTCTTCCTTGGCACGCATATGAAGATGATCCAACCAGGAATCTGGATCATTTTTAAATCGGATTCGCATTTCTTGAATTTCCTCAGAATTCGAGAAACCACGCACCTCTTCTTCGGTTGGTAATTCCATCACATTTCCTAATCTTCCTAGATTGTTCCCGGTCAAAATAGGGCTCGTTCGTATCACTTCAGGAATCTGATCCACACCAATACCCAAATTGGAAAGCGGTTTCGGAATCTGAAAAAGTGAATCAGGAGTGATCCTGGAATACCAACTGCCACCCAACCTAGCCACAGGACTCAATTTGAATGGATCAATGACACCTTTTTCATCCAAAATTGACTCATTGATATGAATTGCGATTACTTCACAAATGACAAGGTTTCCAGCACCACCTCCAGTTCCCAAAGCTTTCACCTCGATAACCTTGCATTCCAAAGCCACAGCGGCTTCTTTCACTCTAGGAGGAGCGACTAGATCAGATTTGACAGGAGTTAAACCTGCTTTTTCAAATTCATTGACGCCTTTTGGATATTCAGTACTTGCTAAAGACATCTGCTCCACTCGGTCGAAACCGACGATGTGAATCACAACTTCCGGCACTTCCAGGACATTGTCCAAGGTATGCTTCGTGGTATTGTCCCGAACCCGCCGAGAAGGAGAAAAAACCAAAATCGGAGGATTGGCACTGAACATGTTGAAAAAGCTGAATGGACTCAGATTGACATTTCCAGCTTTGTCTACCGTGCTTGCAAAAGCTATCGGTCGCGGTGTCACTGCCCCTTGGAGCAAATTTTGAACTTCAGCTGGTTGGAGGTCTTTGGGATAAAAGGTTTTCATCTGTTTACAATTTGATTTTCAAGGCCAGATGGAATCTCGTATGAGAAAAGAACCCTCCGCCAATAACATTTTCTTGCACTCGATTTCATTTCTTCAAATTAGCATGCAACTTTAAAGAGTTAAGCCATTTTCCACGAAATAGTTCCTGACCCATGCTCCAAAAGACAATTTCAACTCTCTTTTTAGCTTTCGCATTGATTTTTGTTTTCTCAGAAAATCTAAGTGCACAATCTCACCAATTCGCAACATTCAATGTCCGATATGCAAATCCAAATGATACTGGAAATCTTTGGGAAGACCGACTTCCTCATGTGATTAGCCTAATTCAGTTTCACAAAATTGGTCTTTTTGGAACCCAGGAAGGGCTTGCTCATCAAGTGAAGCAAATGAGTGAAGGCTTAGGCTATGAATTCCTCGGCGTAGGAAGAGATGACGGAGCTGAAAAGGGCGAATACACCGCAATCATTTTTGATCCGGAGCAATTTAAACTTGAAGATTCTGGTACATTTTGGCTTTCTCCAACACCAGAAACTCCAAGCAAAGGCTGGGATGCTTCACTCAACCGAATTTGCTCTTGGGGAAAATTCAAAGATCAAAAAGGAAAAGAGTTCTACGTCTTCAATGTCCACTACGACCATATCGGTCAGCAAGCTCGGGAAGAAAGCAGCAAGCTTGTAGTTGCCAAAGTCAAAGAAATCAATACCAAAAACCTTCCTGTGATTCTGATGGGTGACTTCAATGTAACTCCGGATAATCCAGCTTATTCCACAATCACTTCTGATTCGAGTTGGAAAGATTCCCGATTGATTTCAAAAATTCCTGCTTATGGTCCAAAAGGAACGTTCAGCGCATTTGATTGGAATAGATTGCCGAACGGGATCATTGACCACATATTTGTGCAAGGAAAAATGGAGATGATCCGCCATGGAATTTTGACCGACAACTATGGCTTGAAATATCCATCAGATCACTTTCCGGTGTTGGTTGAGATTGAATTCTAAATTTCAGAAACTTAAAACTTCCGGAAAGCTTCCCCAATAAAAACAAAAAGGCCAGCTCGAAAGCTGGCCTTTCCTTTTTAAAACCTTTCAGATTTTTAAAACCTAACAGGTCTATTTGTTTTCCAATTACTCGGCTAATGCAGCTACTCCCGGAAGAACTTTGCCTTCCATATGCTCAAGCAATGCCCCACCGCCGGTAGAAACATAGGAAACCTGATCCGTGAAGCCGAATTTATTCACCGCAGCGGCAGAATCACCACCACCGATCAGCGAGAATGCTCCATTTCGGGTTGCTTCAGCCACATATTCTGCGATTGCTTTGGTTCCTTTGTCAAAAGACTCCATTTCGAAAACACCCATTGGACCATTCCAAAGTACAGTTTTTGACTCCAAAATCGTTTTACCGAAAAGTTCACGGGTTTTTGGTCCGATATCCAAACCCATCCAACCGTCAGGAATTTCTCCACTGGTAGCCATATCTTGATTTGCGGAATTAGAGAAATCATCGGCAATAACTGTATCCACAGGAAGAATCAGATTCACGCCTTTAGCCTTTGCTTTTTCCATCAACTCCAATACAAAATCCATCTTATCAGCTTCCAAAAGGGAATTACCGATCGATCCGCCTTGAGCTTTTGCAAACGTATAAGACATACCTCCACCAATGATCAGGTTGTCAACCACATCCAATAAACGCTCGATAATTAAAATTTTATCAGCGATTTTGGCTCCTCCCATGATGGCTGTGTAAGGTCGCTCTGGATTGCCCAAAACCTTATCTGCGTTGGTCAATTCGGATTCCATAAGGTAACCTGCCACTTTGTCTTTGAAAAACTCAGCGATTACCGCAGTAGAAGCATGCGCTCTGTGGGCAGTTCCAAATGCATCATTGACATAGACATCACCGAGTTTTGACAATTTCTCAGCAAAGACTTTATCGCCTTTTTCTTCCTCTTTGTAGAAACGGAGATTTTCCAACAAAAGAACTTCACCTGCTTTCAGTCCTGCAGCCTTACTTTCAGCTTCTTCTCCGATGCAATCTGACGCAAACTGTACCTTAGTTCCTAAAGCTGCTTCAACTGCTGAAATAATATGTTTCAGGGAATATTTCTCTTCAGGACCTCCCTTTGGTCGGCCTAAGTGAGACATCAAAATGGCGGATCCGCCATCTTTCAGGATTTTTTGGATGCTTGGAACAGCAGCTTGGATTCTGGTATCATCTGAAACAGAAAAATCCTCATTCAAAGGGACATTGAAATCCACTCGGATGAGCGCTTTTTTGCCTGCAAAATTCAGACTATCGACATTTTTTACGGTTGAACTCATAGGATTAGTTTAATGGGTTATCAAGATTATTCTTAAAAAGAGTTTGAATTTAAGCCAAAATCAGGCAAAACTTGGCCATTCCTTATGATCAATTTGCTAAATCTTTGATTTGAAATTCCGTAATCGATTGTGGAGATTGAAAAATTGGAAGATTGTAAAATTTAAAAATTTACCAGAAAACTGATACCGGGCTTCGACTCCCTACCGCGGCGGGCAAGCTGCTCAGTCTGACAATTGTGAACTGATCACTGAGACTGGGAACTGACCCCTATTTCACAGATGCTCTTCTCAATCGGTCATTGATTGCCCGTCCAAGTCCTTCATCCGGCAGAATTTCTGCTAAAATTACTGATGATTTTCCTTCATCTAGCTTTCTCATTGCAGAAAAGAGGTTCTTGGCTGCTTCATGAAGATTTCGCTCAGGACTTAGCGCAATTTGGTTTTCAGTAGAAATTTCTGGGAAAAAAGCGGAGAAACTAAGCACTGAAAAATCAATTTTTTTCTCCCGGTATGCCTCTACCAAACTTTTTAAATCGCCCAAAATAAAAGCCTTTCTTGGAGCATAGTGACTTTCCAAAAGTCCTGGAGCTTGAGGATTACTGGAGCTGTGATCTTTTATTTTGACTGGACCAACCAGCTTTTCGATTTCGGAAATCTCCAAGCCACCCAATCGATAAATCACGATTTCTTCTTTCTCCAAACCTACAATCGTACTCTCCAAACCCACTTCACAAGCGCCTCCGTCAAGGATATAAGAAATTTTTTCTCCCAACTGAGCCTCCACATGTTCGGGCTTAGTTGGGCTGATATATCCAAAGGGATTTGCACTTGGAGCAGCCAAAGGAAAGTCAAGTGATTCCAGTAATGCCAATGTCAATGGATGATTTGGCACCCGAACTGCCACTCGATCCAAACCGGAAGTCACCAAATCGGGAACAATTGGTTTTCGAGGTAAAAGCAAAGTCAAGGGACCCGGCCAAAAGTTATCAGCAAGGATTTTTAGCTTTTCCGGGAAAGAAATTACAAAATCCTCTACTCGGGCAATCGAAAAAGTATGTAAAATCAAAGGATCAAAAGCTGGGCGATTTTTCGTCTCAAAAATCAACGCAACAGCTTCCGGATTAAGCGCATTTCCCGCCAAACCGTACACAGTTTCAGTAGGAATTGCGACCAAATTTCCTCCATTTAAAAGGTGTTTTGCCTGTTCAATATCTTTTCCGATTTCCGCCATTTATTCACAAAAATCCGTGATCCAAGTCTGCGCCTCAGCATATCCAAGGGAAAGTGCCATTTTCAGATCGGCACAACCTTCATTTTTTTGCCCCAACGCACTCATACGTGTGATGCCAAGCAGATAATACGCTTCGCCATTTTTCGGGTCAAGATTAACAGTATTGGTCAATGATTCCAGTCCATGAATGGGATCGTTCATGCCGAGTTCAGCTTTTGCTTTTCGAAACTGAGCTTCTGCTTGATTTGGATTGGATTGAAGGACGGTTTGGAAGTCTAAAAGCGCATCTTCATATT
>CAYTXN010000077.1:0-12000 GCA_964441195.1 uncultured Limnohabitans sp. | reverse complement strand
ATTGTTTCCTCTTCTGCACTTTTGAAGCAGCTTTCTTCCATCAACGGCGTCGTAACCACCAACCCGGTTGTTCCTATCCTTGAGAACTTCCTTTTTGAGATCAAAGATTCCGAATTGACCATAACTGCTTCTGATTTGCAGACTTCCATGATGACTCAGCTTCACGTTGAGGCAAAAGAAGATGGAAATATTGCAGTTCCTGCGCGTATACTGATCGAAACGTTGAAAAATCTCCCTGAACAACCGGTTACGTTCAGCATTGATCATGACACTTATGCAGTAGAAATCAGTTCTGACAATGGTCGCTACAGGTTAGCAGGTGAGAATGCGACGGATTTTCCAAAAATTCCAACTGTAAACAATGCTACGACTGTGGATATGTCCACCGAAGTACTTTCTTCAGCTATTTCAAACACGATTTTCGCGACTAGCTCTGACGAACTTAGACCTGCAATGACTGGGGTTTACATCAATTTAAGTGATACGAATACAACATTTGTTGCAACCGATGGTCATAGACTGATCCGATACAGAAGAGTGGATATTGCATCGCCAAACAGTGCGAGCTTAATCATTCCAAGAAAAGCACTTAACCTTTTGAAGTCGACTTTGCCAGGGGAAAATGTCCCTGTTACCGTAGAATTCAATCAATCAAACGCCTATTTCAAGTTCAACAACATCAAAATGATCTGCCGTCTTATCGACGAAAGATATCCTGATTACGAAAATGTGATTCCGGTTGACAATCCAAACCGAATGAATATTGATCGTTTGGAACTTTTGGGTTCTTTGCGAAGAATTGCAATCTATGCCAACAAGACCACGCATCAGGTTAGATTGAAATTGACCGGTAGCGAGCTGATGATCTCTGCGGAGGATTTGGACTTCTCCAATGAAGCAAACGAGCGTCTTTCTTGCGATCACGAAGGCGAAGACATCGAAATCGGATTTAACGCAAAGTTCTTGGTCGAAATGCTCAATAACTTAAGCTGCAAAGAAGTTAGCTTAAGATTCAGCGCTCCAAACAGAGCTGGATTAATCCTTCCGGCTGAGCAAGATCCAAACGAGGATATCCTTATGCTCGTGATGCCAGTGATGCTTAACAACTACGTATAACCTTAACCAAAACCATAAACCAAAGTCCGGGTCAATGATTCGGACTTTTTTTTGTGGGAAGAAAAATCGTGAAATTTAAAAGCCTGTCAGGATTGAATCTTGACAGGCTTTTAAATTTTCAAATTGAGGGAAATTAATCTTCCCGAATTTCGATCACTTTAAATTCGGTTCGTCTGTTCACTTGATGTTCTTCCTCGGTCTGTGCATCCTTGATGATCAACTGGCTTTCACCATATCCTCTGGCAACCAATCGCTCAGCAGCGATGCCTTTGGAAACGATGTAATCCACTGCAGATTGCGCTCTTCTTTGAGAAAGGTCCTGGTTATAAGCATCGCTGGATCTCGAATCTGTATGAGAACTCAATTCGATTCGGATTGAAGGATTGTCTGCCAGAATTTTCACCAATTTATCCAATTCGACTGCTGCATCTGTTCTGATTTCAGCCTTATCCAAATCGTAATAGATATTATCAAGAACGATGGATTTCTCCAGAATCAACTGATCTAAAACGATTGTCGTATCCAACGAGACATTAGTTACTTCCTGGATCAAGGTAGCAGGATCAGGAGTTTTTCCTTTGGTCGTATATGGAATTGATTTAGAGAAATATCCACCTTTGGATGCGATGATGGTGTAATCTGAATCAGGAGCCATGGTGAATCTGACTCGACCATTTGTGTTGGAGAAATCCCCTCCTTGCTGCTTATTATCTGATCCATAAAGAACTACTCGAGTTTGAGGTAATTCAGCAATCGAACCATCGGACCTTTCTTCTTTGGTAAAGACGTTCAAGAGCACATTGACAATTTTTGGTTTGGGGGTTTTGTCCTCAAAAAAGTAAATATCATCATCCCCTTCCCCACCTTCACGGTTGGAGGAGATGAATCCCGCTTTCGGATATTCAGTGAAGAAAATCCCAAAATCATCGTCTTTGCTATTAATATTTTGGCCTAAGTTTCGAATAACCTGATTTCCTGAATCATCCTTTTCAGCTACAAACAAATCAAGTTTTCCATATCCAGGATGCCCGTCTGAAGCGAAAAAGAACTTCCCATCAGGAGTCATTCTGGGAAACATCTCATTACCCGGCGTATTGATTGTCGGGCCTAGATTTACAGGATTTCCAAAATCACTGTTAGCCAGTCGAGTCGCTTTCCAAATATCAATTCCTCCATATCCTCCAGGTCTATTAGACGCAAAATAAAGCTCATCTCCATCGGGACTGAACGCAGGAGTGGAATTCCACCACGTCTCATCTTCATTGACAGGCATCCATATAGGCTGAGTAAATGCAGCCCCTCGAAAATAGGAGACGAACAAAGCAACTTCAGGTAGGTCTTTTGGTGAAGTAGAATTTCCTCTGGAATAAATGATCGTATTTCCATCAGGACTTATTGCAATAGCGGCTTGGTTTAAGCCTTCCTCATTCCTGAATTCTGGCAAAGGCTGCACTGCTCCAACATCCACTTTCAATCCATCTGCTCTAGCTCGAAAGAGTTTAGTATAAGGAGTGCCGGTGGCCGCATACAATCCTGAAGCCTGTCTGCCTGAAGTGAAGTAAAGAAAATCCTCGCTCAGAACTGGAGCATAATCCGCACCAGGAGTATTTAATTCTTTGTAATTGACCAACACATGGTTTGGCCAATAATCCTCAATTCCCTCTGCCAGTTTAATAGATTCAATTTCCCTTTGATTTCTTGCCAAAAGCGCATCATCGGAGGTGAAACCCTTGGCTTTTTCAAAAGCTTCTTTGGCTTCCTCGTTTTTTTGCTGGGCCTTTAGACTCTGTCCCAAAAAGAAATAACTATTGAATGATGGTTCATTCTCAACCAATTGCCTGTAGTAAGGCTCAGACTTTTCAATTCTATTGGAAAGCCGATAGCTCTCTGCAATAACTTGATTTGCTTCAAGATTGGAAGAATCCTGAGTCAAAATCTGAGTGAACGTACTGATAGCATATTGATATTGTCCCGATAGGAACTGATCATTTCCTTTCTCTTGCAAACTTTTACAGCCTGTGAAAGCCAGAAGTCCAACTACATAAATCCAAAAAAAATGCTGCTTCATCTAGGAGTGATTGTCGGTCAATGCTGAATATTACTAATTAATTTGGAAAATACTTATTAAGCCAACTATTTCGGACAGGTTGCCAGAGATTTTGAAGATCGGCTTTGACTCGGATCAGGGGGTTGATCACTTCAGTCTGCAAGTCAATTTCGCCGGAAGCCACTCTGGACTTTACACCAAGTGCAGGTATGACACTCATTTCTCCGGATGACTTCTTCAAACTGATTTTACCTTGATCAGTTAAATTAATTTTTAACGCCTGTTCCAACTCGCGCAAAGTTCGAACTGAACTGTCAATCGAACAGCCACTTGCTCCAAGATTGCTTTCATCGACTGCTAAAATCAATATCTGGCTCTCAACAAGATCAAAAGAGGTGGGCATCAGATTTCCGTGGGTATTCCAGCCTTCGCAAAAGCTTTTAATCCGATCACGGATAAGTTTCTCGTCTGATTCAGAAAGTTTTTGGTCCGCCTGATACACCCAAACTCGGGAATATTCTGGCATTTGATCAAAAGGAAGGTACATACGGCTTGTTTATCACACAAATAAAAACCCTTTCTGCATAACGGCAAAAAGGGTTGAATTGATTCAATTTTCCAAATTATATCCCCATGTCTTTGGCGATCATTTCAGCAAGATCATAAACTTTGACATCTGCTTCCCGGTTTTGATTTTTCACCCCATCTGTCATCATAGTCAGGCAAAACGGACAGCCTACTGCTATTGCACTTGCACCGGTAGCCAAAGCTTCCTCAGTTCGCTCGATGTTAATATCTTTTTTCCCTGGCTCTGGTTCTTTGAACATCTGCGCTCCGCCGGCGCCGCAGCAGAGTCCTTTGGTCTTGCAACGTTTCATCTCTACCAACTCTACGTCCATAGCTTTGATCACCTCACGTGGGGCTTCATATACATTATTTGCCCGTCCAAGATAGCAAGAGTCGTGGAAGGTGATCTTTTTCCCCTTGAACTCTCCACCACCTTGAAGACGGACTTTCCCTTCATTGATCAATTGCTGAAGAAACTGTGAATGATGAATAACTTCATAATTACCACCTAGCTCGGGATATTCATTTTTGATGGTATTGAAGCAATGCGGACAGGCTGTCACGACCCTTTTCACTTCGTAGGCGTTCATTACCTGAATGTTTGCGACCGCTTGCATCTGGAAAAGGAATTCATTTCCAGCACGTCTAGCTGGATCACCTGTGCATGCTTCTTCAGGACCTAGTACAGCAAAACTCACTCCTACTTTATTCAAAATTTTCACAAAAGCCTGAGTCACGGCTTTGTATCGCTCGTCAAACGAACCGGCACAACCCACCCAAAAAAGAACTTCGGGGGCTTGACCGTTTGCGGCCATTTCGGCCATAGTTGGGACTTTATAGGTTGACATCTTGAGATTTTTGATTTAAGAATTACGATTTACGAGGCTAATCACAGTTTACTTCTTACTGACCTCTGAAAACTGAACATTGATCACTGATCACTCTCTTCCTTCACTTTTTCTGACCAATTAAAACGATCCGAAGGGCTGAATTTCCACGGAGAAAAACTGGTTTCCATATTTTGGAACATGGTGTTCCATTGGGCTGGAGTTCCGGATTCTTCCATAGCGACGTAGCGACGCATCTGAAGTATGATGGACAAAGGATCGATATTCACTGGACATGCTTCCACGCAAGCATTGCAGCTGGTGCAAGCGTTGATTTCCTCTTTGGTAATGTAGTCACCAAGAAGTGACTTTCCATCCGCGAAACCAGCTCCACCGGCGTCAAGACTTTTTCCAACCTCTTCGGCACGATCCCTTACATCCATCATGATCTTGCGTGGCGAAAGTTTCTTGCCTGTAATATTTGCAGGACATTCTGCAGTACATCGGCCACATTCGGTGCAGGAATAGGCATTAAGGACATTAATCCAACTGAGGTCATTTACGTCTTTTGCACCAAATCTCCCGATTTCTGCAGGAGGCTCGACAGGGTTTTCGACAGGAATACCCAGCATCATATTCACTTCATTAGTCACTTCGGGCATATTGACCATTTCACCTTTTGGCTTCAAATTGGAATACCAAGTATTTGGGAAAGCCAGGAAGATGTGCAAATGCTTAGAATAGGTCACATAAATAGCGAAAGCAAGAATTCCGATGATGTGAAACCACCAAGCAAATCGCTCAACGAAGACCAAGGCTCCATCAGACATGCCTTGGAAAATCGGTTGGATCATGCTACTGAAAAACAGCGTCCCTAACGCCAAATAATGTTCATCACCTCGTGCAGCTAAAATTTGATCAGTGGCATTCATAGTCAGAATGGCAAACATCAAAATAATCTCGATCACCAAAATCAAATTAGCGTCCAAGGCAGGCCATCCTTTGAGCTCAGGCTTGGTAAATCGCTCTACCTTCATGACATTCCTTCGAATCAAAAAAGCGACGCAGGAAATCAAAACGGCGACCGCAAGAAATTCGAACATATTAATTGCACCGGTATATAAACCACCTAAAACAGAAGCGAAAAGACGGTGTGTCCCCAAAATCCCGTCTAGTACAAATTCCAGGACTTCCAGATTGATCACTAGAAAACCCACATAAATCAATAAATGAAGAAATGCCGGAATGGGACGTGCAAACATTTTTTGTTGGCCAAAAGCGACGAGAGTCATGGTCTTCCATCGTGCTTCCGGTTGGTCATTTCGAGTCTCAGCTTTTCCCAAAAGAATGTTTCTTCTGAGGAATTTGATTCTTTTACTCAAAATATACCCCGCAGCACCTAAAATAAGGACAAATGCGAGTTGTGGTAAAATGCTCATAGTGATCAGATTAGCTTGTTTTTCGTTAATTTGGGTTTATTTTTTATCAAAAGCATTTGTATCAAATAGTCAAATTTCTACCTTTGCATCACTTTACGAGTCGGTGATATAGCTCAGTTGGTAGAGCATCGGACTGAAAATCCGTGAGTCGGTGGTTCGAGTCCACTTATCACCACCCTCCCGATCCACACGGATCGGGATTTTTTTTGCTCTTTTCTCAAAACTTCCTCGATATAAAGCCGAATTAATCATCAACGCAAAATATAAAATAGTCTGCATGCATACTATTTAAGAGAGGAATTTATACTGAATCTATACAATTTGAATATGGGTTTTTAACTCTTTCCCCATTACAAACCACTTCCGATCTCATCAGTTTTAGGCTTCTGGAAATAAATTTCCGATTTTTCTGAATGAGCTTGTAACATTTCCCCTTCATCTGCATCACCCTATTAAATGAATTCATTTTTCGAGACACACATCTGGCCATTGAGAGGCAAGTTGTTCCGGATGGTTTATCTCTGGACCAAAAACCGGGATCTTGCTGAGGATGTCTTACAAAATGTTTTCGAAAAAACAGTGGAGCGTCAGACGGAACTCCAGTCTCACCCCAACCTAACGGGTTGGATGGTGAAAAGCTTGAAAAATGAAGTCTTGATGTATCATCGAAAAAATCATCGTTTAGATGGTTTGGAACAGATCCATGAACCGGCAGCAGAGGAATCGAATTCGCTTGAATCGGAAGAATCACATCGATTAATATTTGGTTTGGTAAGTCGACTTCCTGAAAAGCAACGAGAGATTTTCCATTTGAGAGAAGTAGAGGAACTGAGTTACGAGGAAATTTCTATTCAAATGGAAATTAGTCTCGATCAGGTAAAAGTGAATCTCCATAGGGCAAGAAAAACCCTGAGAGAAAAATTAATCAACCAAGGAATCACAAGATGACAAGAATCGAAGAATTGTTGGAGAAATATTGGGAGGCGGAAACTTCCCAAAGTGAAGAAAATGAGCTTCGAGATTTGATTCTTGAAGCAGAGGGATATGAACAGGAGAAGGCACTTTTCAAAGCACTGAACCAATTCAAATCCGAGGAGCCGAAAAGGTTAAGCATTCCTAAAACAAAAACCAGAAAGCTAAATACAACTTGGATAAGTTGGGCTGCATCTGTCTCTATACTAATGGGAAGCTTCTGGGGATGGAGAGTTTATGAGCGAAATCAAGCTGAGCGAGAAGCCTATGAAGAAGTTATGCAGGCATTTTCCATGATCCAAACCAACCTTTCAAAAGGACAGGATCAATTAACACCTCTAAATGATCTAAAATATTTAAATACTACAAACCAGCTATTTGAGCTGAATCAACCGGATACGCAATGAAACAGATTTTGATACTAATCTTTATGGTTACCTGGACCTCGTCAGCATTCGCCCAAGACGATGCGATCCAGACTTTCTTTGGAAAATACATGGAGGACGATCGCTTTTCGAGAGTCTACATTTCTCCAAAAATGATGCAAATGGCCGGTGGCTTCCTGAAAAGCAACTCCGATGGAGATGAGGAAGCCAAAGAACTCGGGACCTTGATCTCCAAAGTAAAAGGCATTCGGATACTTTCTTCTGATGAAGTCGATGGTATGACATTGTATAAGGAGGCAATGTCCACACTTAATCGCAATAAGTACGAAGAACTGATGGACATCCAGGATAAAGGCTCCAGCTTAAAGTTTATGGTACGTGAGGAGGGTGGCTTAGTCCGAGAGCTAATGATGATCACCGGTGAGTCAAAAAGCTTCACCCTGCTATCTATGCTTGGAACCTTCACATATGAAGACTTAAATATGCTAGCTGACAAAACGAATATTCCAGGAATGGATCAATACGGAAAAGGAAGTAAAGGCCCCAAGGGTCCAAAATAAAAATCATTTCAAAACTAAACCACTTACTAACAGATGAAAAAGTACCTATTAACACTTGGCCTTTGCGCACTAGTCTTCACATTAAATGCTCAAAGCAAAAGCGTTGCTGCACTTAAGGACAAGTACAAATCAAATGACGACTTCTTTCAACTCGAACTTGGGGGCAACTTCATGAACTTTGCAGAAGGTTTCAAGATAGACATCGACAAAAACGATATGGCCACAGTGGCTAAATCAGTAGAAAAGCTGAATTTCTTTACTCTCCCCGACGGATCCGATGGCTATGCAGAATTCAAAGCCCTGCAAAAAGGACTGGATAGAGAACGATATGACTTGCTGATGGAGGCTTCTGAAGGGAAAAGCGGAGTCTTAATCTACTCAAAAGGAGCGATCATGATCTCCGATTTGGTCATTTTGGTAGGTGATCAAAAAGAAGGTGACTTAATTGTAATTGAACTCAAGGGAAAATTTACCCAAGAAGCAATTGCGAGGGCCACTTCGAAAGGTATTTAAGTTTAGAAACAAACCAATTATTCAATATTTAGCAGAAAAGCCCGAGGTAATCGGGCTTTTTTGTTTGACATAGATCAAATTGCAAAATTTTTTTCTACCTCTACAATCGATTGCGAAACAGTAAATTTTACAATTGATGTAATTACATCATTACTGTTATTTCGATTTAAACAAAATTTTATTCTGAATAGACTTAAATCATAATAATAAAATAAGTTCCGCAATCGATAGCGGAGCTTATTTATGTTTTTTTCAATATTTAGTCATTTTAATTACTGATTTGGAAACATTATTATATTTTTATTGAAACATTTGCAATTAATGCTCCGTTAGGTATCTTTGTATAGTAATTCGAATTACATCGAAGACCCTGTAACCCCAAAATTTCCCCCTGATAGAAACAGTCTATCCAGCGGTTACACACAAAATCTAGAACCTATTTAAACCAACTAGTAAAATGAAAAAATTATTCACTATGCTTTTTGTTGCGGGGATCGCAACAGGAGCCTTCGCTTACAACGATGAGAAGTCTGTAGAAATCAGACAAACCGAAGCAGCTAAAGTAATGGTAGCTGTAAATAATGCACCTCAGGGTACATTGATCGTGAAAATCACTGATGCTGACAACCGTCTGGTGTTGCGTGACAGAATCACTAAAAATGAAGCTTTTGCAAAAAGATATGACTTGAATGCACTTCCTGTAGGTGATTATTCAATTGAAGTATCTGATTCAAACGGAACTCTAAGAACGGCGACTTTCAACACTCAGGTGATTGTTAAACCGCTTGTCTATTCTAGAGTAACTGCACTGGGCGACAATCAATACAGACTTCTAGTTTCAAACTTGGAAGCAAAGGATGTGACAGTTCAAATCTTTGACGGAATGAACTTGATCCACACTGAATTGATTGACAATCCTCAGGGACTTCATAAAATCTACACGATTGACAAGCCTGGAACTCCTGAAGGAATTAGCTTCAAGGTTTCTACTTCAAGTGGATTTGAAGCTTACGTTGCTAGCAAATAACTAAACCAACTTTAATAAAAACCCCTACTGAGGCGCCTCGGTAGGGGTTTATTTTTTTGGTATTCAATATTTACAATCTTTTTTCTCTCAGGATTCTTCTTGAATACTTTCATTAGGTGTAAAAGGATTACTTTTTCTGATCAAACCATCCGGTAATTCACCCTCCGTACTGGCAACGATTGTGGTCACAACAGCATCTCCAGTTACATTGACGACAGTCCTAAACATATCCAAAATTCTATCAGGAGCAATAATTAAGGCGATTCCCGCGGCAGGAACATTAATAGACTCCAATACAATGATAAGCATAATTAATCCAGCTCCAGGAACTCCGGCTGAGCCAATTGAAGCTAAAGTTGCCGTAAGAACAATCATCAACTGCTGGGTCCAAGTCAAATCCATACCCAATGCTTGAGCTATAAATACTGCCGCCACACCCTGATAAAGACTTGTCCCGTCCATGTTGATGGTGGCACCTAATGGAAGCACAAAGCTTGACACCTCTTCAGAGACGCCTAGCTCCTCCTCTACTTGCTTCATAGTAACCGGAAGAGTAGCTGAACTGGAGCTCGTGGAAAAAGCAAGTAATTGAGCAGGTCTAATTGCTTTGAAAAAATCCAAGTATTTTACCTTGGTAAATGCCATGAGTATAGCGGGGTAAACTATAAAAGCCATAATAAATAATCCACCCAAAACCACCAAACTGTATTTCAGCAATGCCATCAGAAGCTGTAAAGCGGAATCTGGATTTTCACCGGCTATCTCCACAATTAATGAAGCCATCAAGGCGAAAACGCCATACGGGGCAATCATCATGATGTAATTAACAATTTGGATGATCACATCATTGAAACCGTCGAAGAATGCAATTACCGGACTTCCTTTAGCCTTTGGGATTTTGAGGAGGGCCACACCAATTAAAATCGCGAAAAACACAACTTGAAGCATTGCGCTATTATCAGTCGTGGCTTGGAAAACGTTTTGAGGAACGATATCGACCAAAGGCTGCAAAGGGCTCTGATTCTGAAGTTCTGCCGCGACTCCAACTTTGGATCCCGCATCTCCCTCATAGAGCGCCAGAAGATTCTCTCTGGTTTCAATTGGAAGACTTTTTCCCGGTTTGAAGATATTGACCAAAACAAGTCCAATGGTGATTGCTAGCACCGTTGTCACGAGATATGTTCCAATGGTCTTTCCCCCGATCCTACTTAGCTTGGAAATATCACCCAAGTTTGAAACACCGACAATTAAAGAAGCTAAAACCAAAGGAACGGCAATCATTTTTAGCGAATTGATAAAAATGGTACCTATCGGTTTGATGTAGTCTAAAGTAAAAGAATTTGGAATTGGTGTTTTAATCACGACCAAACCGAAAATCAGGCCCAAGACAAGTCCTGCAATGATTTTTGTATGTAAGGGTATTTTCTTCCGCATGAAGGCAGGATTTTAAATGTCTGCTAGTTTATTGCTTTTTGATAACAAAAGATAATCGGCTATGACCAAAGCCGCCATCGCTTCCACAATCGGAACAGCGCGAGGAACCACACACGGGTCATGACGTCCTTTTCCACTTACGGTTACCGACTCTCCTGCTTCGTTTAGGGATTCTTGGTCTTGCATAATTGTAGCCACAGGCTTGAAAGCCACACGGAAATAGATGTCTTCCCCATTGCTAATTCCGCCTTGAATTCCACCCGAATGGTTAGTAAGGGTGTGAATTTGATCACCTTCTTTGACAAACGTATCGTTGTGCGAAGATCCTCTCATTTTCACCCCATCAAACCCGCTCCCATATTCGAAACCTTTTACAGCATTGATACTCAACATAGCTTTTCCTAGTTCGGCATGAAGCCGATCGAAAACAGGCTCACCAAGTCCGGGAGGTGTGTTTTTGATAACACAAGTCACCACACCTCCGATAGTATCACGCTCAAGTCGGACTGCATCAATCAAAGAAATCATCCTTTCCGCCATTTCCGGATCAGGACAACGGATGATATTCTCTTCCGCTAATTCCAAATTGAACTTGGAGTAATCATGATCCAATGTCAAATTTCCTACTTGAGAAACAAATGCCTGGATTGTGATTCCTTTGGTACCCAAAAATTGCTTTGCGATTGCTCCACCTGCAACTCTTGCTGCTGTCTCCCGAGCACTGGAACGTCCACCTCCGCGATAATCACGGATGCCGTATTTTTCGAAATAAGTGTAATCTGCGTGGGAAGGGCGAAATTTATCAGCGATGTGCGAATAGTCTTTACTTTTCTGGTCAGAATTCTGAATCACTATTCCAATCGGTGTTCCGGTTGTTTTTCCATCAAAAACACCAGAAAGAATTTCGAATTCATCTTCCTCTTTTCGCTGTGTGGTGATTTTGGATTGGCCAGGTTTTCTGCGTTGCATTTCGAGGCGAATCATCTCCTTATCAAGTTTCAATCCTGCCGGACAGCCCTCCACGATTGCTCCCAAAGCCTTTCCATGTGATTCACCGAAAGTGGTTAACCTGAAAAGCTTTCCAAATGAATTTCCCATTATTTTTTCTTGAT
>CAYTXN010000076.1:10728-12010 GCA_964441195.1 uncultured Limnohabitans sp. | reverse complement strand
CTGGCATTGGGGTTAGGATATCTTTCACGAAGCCTCGTTCAATATCCCAGAGGATCTGCATGATTTCCTCTTCGGCTCTGGTTAATGGTTTCATAAGGTGTTAAGTTTTAATTCGATAGAAAATTATTGGTTTAGTTTCTTAATTCCAAAGAAATTGAGAAAATAATTTTACTATTTAGTTATACACTTACCTAAAAAACTGATTTAAAGGAAGATAAAATAAAAAAAGACCTCTTTCGGAGGTCTTAGATGAAGAAAGTATTTTTAAATAGTTCGTAATCGAATAATTCCTGATGCATGTAAGAGTTTTACGATTGGGTAAGTCGGATCGAACTCATACCACTTTACAGCAAAGTTTGCACGGTTTGGAAGTTTATGATGATTGTTCTGGAAAAGCTCTCCAAGCATTAATACATCTAAGAGGAGAGAGTTCTTGGATTTATCATTATTGTCAAAGTTGGCATAGCCATACTTGTGACCACTCCAATTTACGATTGCACCATGTACCGGTCCCATCAGAAAATGAATGGGAAGTAGGAAGTACATCCACCAGTGTGTTCCTGGTAAATCAAAAACAGAAATACTTAACACATAAATCGCCACGTACAGTAGAAGCCAAGCGACTCTTACGCCCATATTGTCCGCGAATTTGTCGAAAGCATTCCAATCTGGTATATCCTTCGAAAATCGATCTTCAGGCTTTAGCTTAAAGCTGAAATAATCGTTGTAAATGTTTTTTGTTTTCCACATCATGGTAAAAAGATTTTCGGTATGATGTGGACTGTGTGGATCTTTTGGAGTGTCCGAGTATGCATGATGCATTCGATGAAGTATTGCATAAGCTCGTGGGGAGAGGTAGGAGCTACCTTGCCAAATCCAAGTGAAAAAATAAAAAAACTTTTCCCAATACTTGTTCATGACGAACATTTGATGCGCTGCGTAGCGGTGGAGAAAGAAGCTTTGGCAAAACAGGGAGAAATACCAATGGAGCAGAAAGATGATGATGATGATCACAGGGGAAACTTTAAATAACTTGTGCAAATATAAGACGGAGATGAAAACAAATTGAATCGGATTAAGATTTTGACCTAATTTGTCTGATGATAATTATCAGTTTTTAGCCAATTCTAATTCTATTTTTTACATTCGAGGTAATGGAAAGATCTAACACGGCAACTTCGATTTTAACAAAAATTCTATTAGGTGGAATTTCAGTATTGATAGCAGATTATTTGTTGCGGGGTGTTAGCATTGACACTTGGACAACGGGATTTATTTTAGC
>CAYTXN010000076.1:3625-10628 GCA_964441195.1 uncultured Limnohabitans sp. | reverse complement strand
TTCACCGGCTTTATTTTTGCAAAAAATTAAAGGTCCTAGCGATTTCTTTACTTCAACCAACAATAGAGACTTTTCATCATCGTTATCCTCCTCTACAGTTTTATCATTGTAGACCTTGATTTCATCCAAAATCATCGCTACCCTTGGTATACAAAATTCGTCATTTGCTGCTTCGATCATGTATCTCTCCTCCTCTACGTCAATTCCGATTATAACCTTCTTATCTGACATTCCGATCACGATAAATCCTCCTTCTGAATTGGCAAGGGCAGAAAGGGTCTTGGCAATTTTCTCTTTGGATGTGATTTTCTGCTTAAAGTCTAGTTGAAGACCTTCTTTTTGTTTCAAAAGGTCTCGGACAAATTCTTTGTCAAATTTTGCTGAATTCAATTTATTCATTTACTTTCTTATCGAAATATTAATTAAGTATTCAAATTTTAACCTACCCCCAATATTAACTTAATCAACTCCTTCAATTTTTGAGCTATGCCAGTTGCAAATCCGGGTTTTGACCCAAAAAATATTGAAAGCCTAAAATCTGAAATTCAGAAATCTGGGAAGAATTTCAAGATTATTCCTGATGAAGAGAATTCTGAGGAATTTGTAAATTTTTATTTTCTTGGAATGTTTGAAGGGAAGGAAGCAATTTACGATGCTGCACTTTATACCCTTCGTCTTCATCACTCCAGTGAAGTATACGAACTTGCGGAGCACGAGGCGGCAAAGAAATTCCCAAATTTCAAAGGGATCACCTACGAAGAGGACGAGAATGGAAACATGAAGCCACTTTCCAGTGAAGAAGAAGAAATTGGATGGTTTATCACAGAGATCATCATGGAAATCGAAGAAGAGGAAACGGTCAAAGTGCAGGAATTCATAGATATCGACACCCATCATGACTATGGAGTTGGATTGGATGCAGCCTTGAACGTGGAAGAAATTACCGAAAAAGTAATTTCAAAATTCGTACAAGAGTTTAATGACGATACAATAGTTTTGGATGATACGTTGTACGCATTTCAAACTGAGGATGATGAATCTTAATTTCAATTGAAGTTTAAACATACCATTACAGCGCTGGTTATCAAATCAGCGTTTTTTTTATGCTTAAAGTTGCCCATTCTTCATCTTACGCCCATTCCTTGCCTCAGGGTCATCGATTCCCAATGGAAAAGTATTCACTTCTCCCTGAGCAACTGCTCTATGAAGGAACTTTGACGGAGGAGAATTTTTTTGTTCCGAGTCATTTGAATGAAAAATGGATTTTGAATACCCATGATTCGAATTATTTCAATCGACTCAAAAATCTTGAATTGACAAAATCTGAAATCAGGGCAACAGGTTTTCCACTTTCTGAAGAATTAGTAGAGCGGGAAATTCAAATTGCTAGTGGATCTGTTCAGGCCGCCTGTTTTGCTTTAGATCATGGTATCGGTATGAATATCGCAGGAGGTACACATCATGCGTTTATTGATCGGGGAGAGGGTTTTTGCTTACTTAATGACATTGCAATCACTTCGAACTATCTCATCGAAAATGGGTTAGCGAGCCGAGTTTTAGTGGTTGATTTGGATGTTCATCAGGGAAATGGAACAGCGCAGATATTTCAGAATCGAAAGGATGTTTTCACATTCAGCATGCATGGAGCTAGAAACTACCCCCATCGAAAAGAAAAATCAGATTTGGATGTCGAGCTTCCAGACGGAATTGAGGATGAAGCTTATCTGGAAATACTTTCATTCCATCTGCCACAGCTTTTTGATGAATTTAGACCTGATTTTATAATCTATCAATGTGGAGTGGATGTGCTTTCTACAGACCAATTGGGCAGATTAAACCTAAGTCAAAAAGGAGTGAGGCTGAGAGATGAATTTGTACTATCCAACGCAAAAAAGAAGCAAATCCCATTAATGTGTTGCATGGGAGGAGGATATTCCAAGCAAATAAAAGTAATTATTGAGGCGCATGCCCAGGTTTTTCGACTCGCACAAGAGCTTTATGGTTAAATAGTTAACTGATTTTAACTTTCAGGTTGGCTGTCAATTCTTACAAAATGAATACTTTCTATATATTTGCGGCCTGTGAACCATAACGAATTAAAAGTGAAAAAAGGATTGAAAATTTTCGGAGTACTGGCACTTGCATCAGTGCTAATTTATTCTTGTGAGCAAAAAGGTACCACCACAACAGAAGCAGAAACTTCTGGAGAAGGAATGGCTGCGGGTGATATGAAAGTGGCCTTCGTATACACCGACTCTGTGATCAACAAGTATGATTATTTCAAAAAAATGTCTGAGGAAATTACAGCGAAAGGTCAGAGATTTGATTCAGACCTTCAGTCAAGAGCTAGAGGTTTTGAGCAGGAAGTATCAACTTTCCAACAAACTGGTGGAAATATGACTCCAAATCAAGCGAGAGCAAAGCAGGATGAATTGGTTCAGAAAGAACAAAACTTGATGACTTACCGAAATAATTTAATGCAGGAATTGTCAGCAGATGAGGCAAAAATGATGAATGACATCTATGAGCAAGTTCAAGTTTTCATCAAGGATTATGCAGCGGAAAACGATATAGATATCATCCTGAGCTATACTAGAGGTGGAGCGATGTGGTATGCAAATGACGCGATCGACGTGACGGCTTCCGTAGTGGAAGGATTGAATAAGAAATATGCAGGAAACCCAGCCGGAGCAACTCCTGCAGCAGCGGATACTACAGCTAAAAAGTAAGTAAAAGCTCTAACCAACTACAAAGCCCGAACCTAGTTCGGGTTTTTTTGTGGCTAAAAATTGGGTACTTTTGCGACTCTATTGAAATCGTGAAATAAATGAAATCGAGCCTGCCTGAGGCAGACTGGCATGACGAGAACCTCACTCACTGGAATGAATATCCGAAATGCGAGATTCCATCTGAGCTTAAAAAAAACAAATATAAACAGATGAAAATTACTGAATTTTTAAAACACAATTACCGCCATTTCAACGCTGCAGCATTAATAGATGCCGCTGAAGGATACAAAACACATTTGGAAGAGGGTGGTAAAATGATGGTTACCCTTGCAGGTGCAATGTCAACTGCTGAAATGGGTATTTCCCTTGCTGAAATGATTCGTCAGGACAAGATTCAGATCATTTCCTGTACTGGAGCCAACCTTGAGGAAGATGTTTTTAATCTAGTGGCTCATGATTATTATGAGCGTGTTCCCAATTACCGAGAACTAACTCCTGCAGATGAGCAAGCACTCCTTGAGCGTCATATGAACAGAGTTACCGATACTTGCATTCCTGAAATGGAAGCAATGCGACGTATTGAAAATGTGATTTTAGAAGAGTGGGTTAAAGCTGATCAAGCTGGAGAAGCTTATTTCCCACATGAGTTTTTCTACAAAATTCTTTTATCCGGAAAGCTTGACGCTTCTTTCCAAATCGACCCGAAGAATAGCTGGTTGCTTGAAGCTGCGAAGAAAAACCTTCCGATCATTGTTCCAGGTTGGGAAGATTCTACGCTTGGAAACATGTTTGCAGGTCATGTGATTGCAGGCGATGTTAAAAAAGTGCACACGGTGAGGACTGGTATTGAATACATGATGTTCCTAGCTGAATGGTATACTCAGAATGCAACAGACGAAAGTACTGTTGGGTTTTTTCAAATTGGCGGGGGAATTGCTGGAGACTTCCCAATCTGTGTGGTACCGATGTTGCATCAGGATTTACAACGTACAAATGTGCCTCTATGGGGCTATTTCTGCCAAATTTCCGATTCGACCACTTCTTATGGTTCTTATTCAGGCGCCGTTCCAAATGAAAAAATCACTTGGGGCAAACTTGGTCAGGATACACCCAAATTTATTGTCGAATCTGATGCAACTATCGTGGCGCCCTTGATTTTCGCCATTGTGTTGGATCAATAAGTATGAAAAACAATAAACATTTCTTTTTCAAAGCAAGTGGCCTAGCGCTACTTGCTTTTTGTTTTTATCTCAATTCTCAAGCTCAAGAGTTACGCTCACTCTCCGGTGCAAATAGCCCAAACGATGATACTAATCCTGTTTGGATAGGGAATAATACTTTACTTTTTACGAGAGCTTTCCATTCGCAAAATCTTGGAGGTGCTACAGATCCAGGAGATATTTGGGAGACTAGAAAAGATGAGAAAGGTGAATGGGGACTTGCGACTCATCGACCTGATTTAAGTACTGAAGGATATGATGTAGTTCTAGGACTTGAAGATGTGTTGACTTTGTTGGTACTAAGACAGAAAAGTGATGAAACTTCCCTTCATCAATATTCCAAGTTTGGACAAGACTGGAATTATCTTCGAAAAGTTAATTTTCCGGATTTGAATTCATTTGAAGGAATTGTGACAGGTAGGGTAGCCGAAGGAGGGAAATCGATTTTTCTGGCAGGAAAAAGAAACGGTGGTTTTGGGAATGAAGATATCTATGTCAGCGAAAAAGTAGGAACGATTGATTGGTCAGAATTGAAAAATCTTGGACCAGCCATTAATGGTTTTGGTCAAGAAATGGGGCCTCACTATGATACCAATACAAGTCAGCTTTATTTTTCATCCAATTCTTATCCTGGAGCAAATGGCAAAGACATTTTGATTGCTAAAAAACTTGGAGAGGCCTGGGATAGTTGGTCTAAGCCAGAAATATGGGGACAAATCAGTTCAAGGGGTTCTGAAGCCTCAGTCACATTTATCAGCAAAGATGAAGTCGTTTGGACAAGCACTCAAAACAGTGACGGGTTTGCTGATTTGATGACTTTTTCAACACCAGTTCCCTTGGTTATTCCTACGGAGTTTGTGACTCCAGTCGTTCCTGAAGCAAAAATAGAGACTCCGCGAAGGGCTTTAAGGACTTCTCAAACAAACCTAATTAGAACAGAAACTCGAACAATTCCATTGTCCGACTCTACTAATGTTTACCTCCCAGTAACTCCAATTACTTCTATTGAAGAAGTAATAAAAGAGGTGGAGCAGCCTATTTCTTGGGTGGTCATAGATGGAAAAAACAAGATCGAAATACCCTATACTCTTACTTTTATCAAAGGTATAGAACCTTTTGATTTTCAAGAGATTCAATTAGTTTCAAAGATGAAGGAAGTAGGGATAAATTTGGTGAAGGTTTCGGCTAAAGGATATTTTCCAAAACAAGTTTTGGTAGAGAATCTTGCTTCTAAAGATAAGACTGTAATACTTTTGACAAAAGCGGAACCAGGAAGTATAGTCCTTTTGGAGGATGTGAATTTCAAACGGGGTACAGCTGAACTAGAAGGGGAAACAACAGAAGCGAGTTTGTCAGATCTAGCTGCATTTCTGAAAGAAAATCCTGAAATAAAAATCAGAATTAATGGGCATACCGACAATGTTGGCGACCCTGGATTAAACAAACAGCTGTCCTTGGAAAGAGCTGGCAGTGTCAGGAATTTTTTAATTGAAGAGGGAGTTGATTTTGAAAGATTAAGAATATCAGGTTGGGGAGGAACTCGACCGGTAGCTTCCAATGCAACCGAAGCTGGAAGGGCTAGAAATCGAAGAGTTGAATTAGCCGTTGAGCAATAAAAAAAGGGCTTCCAATGACTGGAAGCCCTTTTTTAAGTATTTGTCCTTAATCAAAGAGAGAAATCACCCCGATATTCCCGCTTGACAAACTGATTTGCAGGTTCAAAATTGGTGATCTTCATATTTGGACCATCCCAAACGAGTTTGATTCCTCTACCTGGGTAGTCAAACTGATTGTTTGAGCCATCTCTTGGTAGTCTGTAATCGTAGCTTCGAATGGCAAGATTACCCATCAACACCGACTCAGTCAATGGTCCTGCTATTGAGAATGGAGAACTTAGTCTTTTGAATTCTTCAGAGCCATGGCCACCGATACAAGCTTCTACCCAGTTGTTGTAATGTCCTCTGTCTCCTTCAGGGACTCTATATTCTGTCTGAGGAACGCTCACTTCTGAAGTACGACTTGTTGGGAGGAGCTTAGGATTCGCTCCATAAGTTGAGCACATCATTTTTCCTTCCGTTCCTTCGATGATTACTCCGTTTCCACCATCCCCCATGATTTCATTGGGTTCAAGTTCCTCAGGTCTTGTTGGCTGAATTCCGCCATCCATCCAATGGAACTCCAAATCAGGCTTGCCAGGTTGATCAAATCGAAGTGTGATATGAGAAGAAGGAGGGCAGCTTTCGGGGAAATACCCTCTAGAAAATTCGCCGACATAGACAGACCCAACCGAGCATTCTGCTGATTTTGGATAGCCAAGACCTAAAACTCGGAATGGCGGTTCCATAATGTGACAAGCCATATCTCCTAAAGCGCCAGTTCCATAATCCCACCAACCTCTCCAGTTAAACGGAACTAGATTGCCTACATAATCTTTGTAAGGAGCTGTACCCAGCCAAAGATCCCAATCTAGATCTGACGGTGGAGTCATCGGTGTTTTTGGCCACTCAATACCCTGAGGCCAAACAGGACGATTAGTCCAAGAATAAACTTTGGTAGCTTCACCAATTAGTCCGGCATTATACCACTCTACCATTTGGCGGACTCCATCGCCTGATGAACCCTGATTTCCCATTTGGGTCACAACTTTATATTTCTCAGCTGCTTCAGTAAGCATTCGGGCTTCATAAATGTCATGTGACATCGGCTTCTGGACATAGACATGTTTGCCCATTTTCATTGCCATCATTGCCTGAACCGCATGCATGTGGTCAGGAGTAGAGACAGTCACTGCATCGATGTTCTTCTCTTCCTTTTCTAACATGATGCGATAGTCTTTATAGTAGCCAGCTTTTGGGTGATCTTCCCGACTTTTTTTAGCACGAGTATCATCTACATCGCAAAGTGCAACTATATCGACTTTCCCACTCCTAAAGACACCGCCGACATCACCTGCTCCCATGCCACCAACTCCAATACTTGCAACTCTTAACTTATCGCTGGGAGCGACAAAACCTGCTCCGCCTAAAACGTGCCTTGGAACGATATAAAAACCTG
>CAYTXN010000076.1:0-3525 GCA_964441195.1 uncultured Limnohabitans sp. | reverse complement strand
CATGCAAGTTTCTTGAAATTTTATCCAATCATCATGAAATCGATATTAAGAAATGGTTTTTAAATTTATTTGATTTCAGAAAAATAGATTTGCAAAAATTTCAAGTAAGTTTAGGCAAAATCATCAATTATGAACAAATCCCTTTTAGCTCTGATGCTCGGCGGAATGCTTGCATTAGGGGCTTGTGAAAAATCAACCAAACTTACCGAATCAGCTATTATTCCACTTCCTCAAGAAATCAGTAATGGTTCTGGGAGCTTTCAATTCAGTGCTGAATCAGGAATAAAACTCATAGGTGCCAGCAATAACTTGACAAAAATAGGAGAGCACCTTGCTGAAAAATTAAGACCTGCTACTGGTTATGACGTACCGGTTTCATTTGATGCTGGTCAAGTCATATTAGAATTGACTGGAAATGAAAATTCAGAAGGCTATGAGATTCAGATTTCAGAGGAGGAAGTGAAAATTACTTCATCAGGCGAGGCAGGATTGTTTTATGGAGTTCAGACATTAATACAGTTGTTTCCTCCTCAGATAGCCGAAGCTACAACCCAATCTATGAATTGGGAAATTCCAGCTGGGACAATTAAAGATTCTCCAACTTTTGAGTACCGGGGTTCAATGTTAGACGTAGCCAGACACTTCATTTCAGTTGAAGATGTAAAATATTACATCGATCAAATGGCGGTGTACAAACTCAATTATCTACACCTTCACCTGACAGATGATCAGGGATGGCGAATCGAGATCAAATCCTGGCCAAAACTTACCGAAATCGGTGGAAGCACCGAAGTAGGTGGTGGAGAGGGTGGATTCTATACCCAAGAGCAATACAAGGATATTGTAGCTTATGCTGCTGACCGATTTATCACGATCGTACCCGAGGTTGATATGCCTGGTCATACCAATTCTGCTTTGGCTTCCTATGCTGAATTGAATCCAGGTGTGAATTTGCCAAATGGCAAATTGGACTCTGTCAACAAAGCTCCCCTGGACTATGAAATGCCATTGAAAAATCCTCAGGCCTCTGAACTTTATACTGGTACCGAAGTAGGCTGGAGTACTTTCGCTTCTCAATTGGAACTGACTTATGCTTTTGTGGATAGTGTGGTAAGAGAAATCACCGAAATCACTCCAGGACCCTATTTTCATATTGGTGGAGATGAATCTCATGTGACTGAAAAAGAGGACTATGTATACTTTGTGGAGCGTGTTCAAGACATTGTATCAAAATATGGAAAAACCAGTATCGGTTGGGATGAGGTCGCTACAACCAAGCTACTTCCAGGTAATGTCGCTCAATTCTGGGCCCTTGAAGAAAATGCCAAGCTCGCCAAAGAGCAAGGAAATAAAGTACTTATGTCGCCAGCTAAAAAAGCATATCTCGATATGCAATACGACAGCACAAGTCGAATCGGCCTGCATTGGGCGGCTTATGTAGAATTAGACGCAGCTTATCAATGGGAACCGACCAAGTATGCGGATGGAATAACAGCTGATCATATACTTGGAGTGGAAGCACCCCTATGGACAGAGACAGTAACGAATAGAGAGGACATCGATTACCTTGTTTTTCCAAGACTTCCAGCAATTGCTGAAGTTGCATGGACCAAAGAGGATAGAAGAAGTTGGGAAAGCTTTAGTACCCGAATTCCAGTTCATGGAAAAAAATGGGATATCCAAGGCGTGGGATATTACAAGTCTCCAAAAGTATCTTGGTAATAATTAATGTATTAAAAACCCGAAGCTAGAAATGGTTTCGGGTTTTTTTAGCTTAAAATTTTAATCTATTTGATTTTGGAGAAAATGGGCCTATTATCGAAGTCAATTTTGCAAAGCCAACATTTCTAGAAACATAAATTATTAATGGGAGACATCATCATAGAATTTAGCAATTGGATTTGGGGCCCTCCCATTTTAGTATTGTTACTAGGAGGTGGCACCTTCTTTTTTATTCATTCGGGCTTCGTTCCCATCCTTAAAATTGGACATGCAATCGGATTACTGAGAGGGAAACATGATGTAGAGAATGCTCCCGGTCAAATATCTTCTGCCCAGGCACTTTCAGCTGCAATTGCAGCCACAGTTGGTCTTGGCAATATCTCGGGGGTCGCCATTGCCATCAATATGGGTGGTCCAGGCGCATTGTTCTGGATGTGGATAGCAGCTTTTGTTGGAATGGCGACAAAATACTATACCTGCAGTTTAGCGATCATGTTCCGTGGCAAGGACAGTTCCGGAGAAATTCAAGGTGGACCGATGTATGTCATTGAGGAGGGAATGGGGAAAAAATGGAGATTTCTTTCCGTGATTTTCTGTGTGGCAGGAGTTATTGGATTGTTGGCTATTTTTCAAGCAAATCAACTGACAGCGGTCATTCAGGCCGTTTTGATCCAACCGGAAACTTTGGAGGAAACTGTACGAAATCGCTGGATTATAGGTTTTGTGATGATGGGCTTGACTGCTATAGTGATTTTGGGTGGAATAAAAAGAATTGCATCCGTAGCATCTAAAATGGTTCCTTTCATGGTCGGAATATATATGATCACCGTATTGATCATTATTTATCAATATCTGGGACAAGTTCCAGAAATGCTAAAACTTATCGTGGTTGATGCCTTCACCGGAAATGCCGTGATGGGAGGAGCTGTCGGATCAGTGATTGTGATTGGAGCTCGGAGGGCAGCATTTTCTAACGAAGCGGGGATCGGTACCGCACCCATGGTACATGGCGCTTCTAAAAATAATGAGCCAATCAGAGAAGGGTTAATTGCTATGTTGGGTCCGTTTGTGGATACAATTGTAGTTTGTACACTTACAGCTTTGGTGATTTTGCTAACAGGAGTATGGGAGAATTCAGAAAATGATGGGGTAAGATTAACCTTGGAAGCTTTTGAAGTTGGGATTCCAGTTTATGGGAAATACTTGTTGATGTTGTCTGTGCTTGTTTTTGCACTTTCCACGATGTTCACTTACTCGTATTATGGGCACAAATGCACCAATTACCTATTTGGTGCGGGCAAGGCTAACTACTACAATTATTTCTATTTGGCGACAATTGTAGTAGGGGCTGTGGCTTCTTTGGAGGTCGTAGTAAGTTTGGTTGATGGTATGTATGCGGTGATGGCATTTCCTAACATGATTGCTGCACTTTATCTCGCACCAAAGGTCCGAGCTGCATCCAAGGATTATTTTGCCAGAATGAAGGCAAAAAAGGCATGAAAATCTTAATTGCTCCCAATGCTTTCAAAGGAACGATGGCAGCTGACGAAGCAGCCTCAATTATTGCGAGGAAGATTGGGCAGCGTTTGGATGCTGAATGCATCATCCAACCTGTAGCAGATGGGGGAGATGGGACCTGTAGTTTGTTGATCGATTCTTTGGGGCTGGAAAAAATTCAAGTCTTGACTCTGAATGCTATCGGACAACCGGTATTGGGATATTTCGGATGGGATTCTGAAAATAAAAAAGCCTATTTGGATGTTTCAACAGCTTCCGGAATTGGAATACTTGAGCATTGGCAAA